>NZ_JBLVXX010000017.1:0-98586 GCF_048283985.1 Enterobacter cloacae complex sp. 6730903
GAGCGGGCGCCGGGGCGGCTCCTCCGGCGGGGGCGGCCCCCCCCGCCCCCCCCCCCCCCCCCACCGGGCAACAATCGCCCCCCTTGTCCAAAACGCGACAGCGATTGTCAGTTCCGATAAAGCAGCGCGCCTGAAATCGATTCACGATAGTGAAAAGACAACAGGAGCGCACCATGCTGAACACACCCGCCGACAAATACCAGCCTTACCCCACCCTTTCGTTGCCCGACCGCCGCTGGCCGGAGCAGATTATCACCCGCGCCCCGCGCTGGCTCTCGACCGACTTACGCGACGGTAACCAGGCGCTGGCCGAGCCGATGGACAGCGCGCGCAAGCTGCAATTCTGGGATCTGCTGCTGAGCTGCGGGTTTAAAGAAATAGAAGTCGCCTTCCCGTCCGCCTCGCAGACGGACTTCAATTTTGTGCGCCAGCTGATTGAGGAGAACCGCATCCCGGATGACGTCACCATTCAGGTGTTAACGCAGGCGCGGGACGATCTTATCCGTCGCACTTTCGACTCCCTGCGCGGCGCGAAGCAGGCCACCGTTCACCTGTATAACGCCACCGCCCCGCTGTTCCGCCGTCTGGTATTCGGCATGGAGAAAGCGCAAATCGTCGAGCTGGCGACGCGCGCGACGCGCCTGATTCGTCAGCTGTGTGAAGAGAACCCTGACACCCGCTGGCAGTACGAGTACTCCCCGGAAACCTTCTGCTTTACCGAACCGGAGTTTGCGCTGGAGATTTGTGAAGCCGTGGCGGAGATCTGGCAGCCGTGCGCGGCGCGTCCGATGATCGTCAACCTGCCCGCGACCGTCGAAGTGAGCACGCCGAACGTCTATGCCGACCAGATCGAGTATTTCTGCCGCCACTTCAGCCGCCGCAGCGACGTCTGTATCAGCGTACATCCGCATAACGATCGCGGAACGGGCGTCGCCAGCGCGGAGCTGGCCGTCATGGCCGGGGCTGACCGCGTGGAGGGCTGCCTGTTTGGTAACGGTGAGCGCACGGGCAACGTCTGCCTGGTGACGCTGGCGATGAACCTCTACAGCCAGGGCATTAGCCCGAATCTGGATTTCAGCGATATGAATCGGGTGGTTGAAACGGTAGAAACCTGCAACCAGCTGCCCGTCCATCCGCGCCATCCGTGGGCCGGTCGTCTGGCTTACACCGCCTTCTCCGGCTCGCACCAGGATGCCATCAAGAAAGGTTTCGATGCCCGTAAGCCTGGCGAACGCTGGGAGATGCCCTATCTGCCCGTCGACCCGCAGGATATTGGCTGTACCTATGAAGCGGTGATCCGCGTGAACAGCCAGTCAGGAAAAAGCGGAAGCGCCTGGCTTATTGAGCAAAACCATGGTCTGAAATTGCCTCGCGCCCTGCAACAGGATTTTAGCCAGCACGTGCAGCAGGAAACGGATAACCATGGAAAAGAGATGACGCAGAATGCGCTCTGGCAGCTGTTCCGCGCCCGCTACGGCCTGGTGGCGAGCCCGCCATTAGCGCTGCAATCGTACCGCAGCGACAGCCAGCAGGACGGCCAGCTGCGGCTGACGGCAAGCGTCGCCACGCAAGGGGGCACCCGCCAGCTGGAAGGTCAGGGGAACGGTTTGCTCTCCGCCGCCGCTCACGGCTTAAGCCGCTGGATCAACGCGCCGTTTGTGATTAAGGATTATCACGAACATACGTTAGGCGAACGTAGCGACAGCCGCTCGGTGGCCTATATCCGCTGCCTGTTCCAGGACGGGACCAGCCGCTGGGGCGTGGGCATCGACAGCGACGTGGCGCGCGCGTCGATTCAGGCGCTTTTTAACGCGGTCAGTCATTCCTGAAGTAATCGCTGGGTGAGAGACCCATCACCCGACGAAACATTGCCGTAAAGGCGCTGTGGCTGCCATACCCCAGATCCAGCGCCACGCGTAATACCGGCTGGCCCTGCGCCAGCCGCACTAAGGCTTCCAGCAGTCGCGCCCTTCTCACCCACTCGCCGTAGCTCAGGCCTGTCTGCTGCTGAAAATGACGGTTCAGCGTGCGTTCGCTCATCCCCACAATACCTGCGGCCTGGGCGCTGCTCCAGCTTTCTCCCGGGGCCATTCGAATCTGCTGGCAGAGGTGGCGCAGCGCTTCGCTTTCCGGCTCGGGCAGGTGAAACGGCAGTACCGGCATGAGGCGAATTTCATCGAGGATCAGCTCATAAACACGTTCATCGCGGCTTCCGGGTGCGTAAGATTCAGGAAGCGTAAGGGAGGTCAGGATCAGCTCGCGCAGCAGGGGCGAGATCTGCACGATCTGGCAGGTCGCCGGGAGATCGGCGCGCGCCAGCGGGTCGATAAACAGCGTGCGGGCGGCAACGTTGCCGGTGATGCGCAGGGCGTGCTGCGTACCCGCAGGTAGCCAGACGCCGCGACCGGGCGGCACCACCCAGCAGCCGGATGCGGTATCCACCCGCACGACGCCGGTGAGGCTGTGCAGGAGCTGCGCGCAGTCGTGCTGATGCCACGGCTCGCTGTCGCCATGAGCATAATCATGCGAAAACGGCACAAGCGGGCGATGGGTAAAGGAGAAGGTGGTGGTTGTCGTCATCAGGATTGTAGGCCCGGTCAGCGAAGCGCCACCGGGCATCCACAGGCACGATACTAAATGTGCAGTTCCTGAAGTTTTTCTTTTGGCAGGGTCAGCTCGTCATTGCTGTTTACACGAACATCACGTTCGATGATATGACGGGCAATCTCCTGAGCTTCTTCCAGAGAGTGCATCTGGTAAGTGCCGCACTGGTAAACGTTCAGCTCAGGGATCTGGTTCTGCTCTTTCACCTTCAGCACGTCTTCCATCGCTGCTTTCCACGCATCCGCGATGCGTTTCTCATCAGGCTGACCAATCAGGCTCATGTAGAAACCGGTGCGGCAGCCCATCGGAGAGATATCGATGATCTCCACGCCGTTGCCGTTCAGGTGGTCGCGCATGAATCCGGCGAACAGGTGTTCCAGCGTGTGAATGCCTTTCTCTGGCATCACTTCTTTATTCGGCACGCAGAAGCGCAGGTCGAAAACGGTGATCGTGTCGCCGTGCGGGGTGTTCATGGTCTTCGCCACGCGGACTGCGGGTGCTTCCATACGGGTATGGTCGACAGTAAAGCTATCTAATAACGGCATACGTCACCTCCGATAGTGATTTTTTTTAAAATAAACTGAACTCTTCTACAGAATGCGCGTCTGAGTATATGAAAGACGCGCATTTGTTATCATCATCCCTGAATTCAGAGATGTATATTTTGGCCACAGCGATGTGGCCTTTTTCTTTTGGTTCAGGCCTGCTTCGCCAGAAACGCCTCAAACGACTCCGTATCCGCCGCTTCGACCTCTTTCTGACGCACAACGGACGCATCGCGCTCTGCCACAAAATCCGCTTCGCTCAGGATCTCTAACGGCTCCTGCATCAGCATCTCACGGTACTCCGCTGAGAGTGAACGCCCTGTGCCACCAATTCCCTGCTCAATCATAGAACGCAGAATACGTGCTGAGAATGTCAGTTCCGGGTTATCAAAGCTTTCAACCAGTTCGTCGCAGACCTTCTGGTAAGCTTCGCCGCCGTACACGCTGTCCAGCGTCTGGGCTACGCGCTTCAGGTCATGGAACAGATCCTTCCCTACCTTAGACAGTGGGAACTGAGCCGTTTCACAGCCAATACCTAACGTCAGACCCGGCTTGCGCCCTTCCAGAATCACGCGATTCCAGTTGGCACGGGTACAAAGCAGTTCGTCGGAACTCATTTCCGGCGCATCCGCCAGGACGCACCAGACCATAAACAGGTCAAGGAAGCGAACCTGCTGCTCGTCAACGCCAATCGGTGAGAACGGGTTGATATCCAGCGAGCGCACTTCAATGTATTCAATCCCGCCGCGCTGTAGCGCATCCGACGGCGTTTCACCGCTGCGCGTCACGCGCTTCGGACGAATCGGCGCATACAGTTCATTTTCAATCTGCAACACGTTGGTGTTAATTTGCAGGCGTTTACCGTCTTTTTCGAGGCCGATTTTTTCGTACTCTTCCGACGGGGTTTTTATCGCCCGCTTCAAGCCTGCCACATATTCGTGCAGATCGTTAAACGTAATTCCGAGATTGCTTTGCGATTTATTGGTATAGCCAAGGTCGCTCAGGCGCAGGGAAGTCGCGTACGGCAGGTAATACATGCCACATTCGGTCTTCTCGAACGGCAGCGTGGTCGGTTTCCCTTGCAGGAACGATGAACAGATGGCCGGGGACGCGCCGAACAGATACGGAATAACCCAGCCAAAACGGTAGTAGTTGCGGATCAGGCGGAAGTAGCCCGCGGAGATCGCTTCTTTATCCGTTTCACCGCATTTCGCCTGCCAGAACGCCATCGGCAGAGAGAAATTGTAGTGCACGCCAGAGATCGTCTGCATCAGTGCGCCGTAGCGATTTTTCAGTCCTTCGCGATACAGCGTTTTCAGCCGACCAATATTCGAGGTGCCGTACTGCGCCAGCTCGATATCCTGCCCCTGCTCGATATAGCACGGCATGCTGAGCGGCCACATACGCTCGTCGCCAAGATTGCGGGCGGTGAAGCGATGCACGTCGCGCATGATCGTCAGCATATGATCAATATCACCGTCTACTGGCGTGATGAACTCCAGCAGCGCTTCGGCGAAATCGGTTGTGATCCATTTATGTGTCAGCGCCGAGCCTAACACCTTCGGGTGTCCCGTAGTCGCTAAGCTACCATCCGCATTTACGCGCAGCGTTTCGCGCTCAAGCCCACGCTGAATCCCCTTCAGTGCCTGAGGGTGATTTTCCAGCCAGGCCAGCGCCTGTGATACGTCCGGGATCAATTTGACCTCCCGCCTGTCAAAAAATTGTCACTCAGCATAATTGTAATGGTTGACGATTGAAGGTCGCGAATTCATTCCACCAATTAGTGCCACCACGTCATACCCTGTAGTGTTACCCATGCCAGTAAAACATAGCGTAACGCCTTGCCAAGGCACAAAAAAAAGAGCACCGGTCCCCAGGAGATGCGCATCCATCCCGCCAGCAGACACAGTAAATCGCCTATTACAGGCATCCAGCTTAATAACAGCGTGGCAGCGCCATAGCGTTTTAGCCAGCCCACTGCCTTTTCCTGCCAGCGAGATTTTTCGCGTAGCGGAAAGAAACGTCCAAGAATAACGTTAGTCAGCCCTCCAAGGCTATTACCCATTGTTGCTATTAAGACCAGCAACCAGGGCTGACTTACGCCGGACAACAGCATCGCCACCAGCACCACTTCCGAATTCCCCGGTAAGAGGGTGGAGCTTAAAAAACTGCTGGCGAATAATGAAGCGAGTGACAGCGCGTCACTCACAGTAAGCGAACGTCCACCGCCGCCATTCCGGCATCACGCGCGGCCTGAATGCCAAAATCAGCATCTTCAAACACCACGCATTTTGCAGGTGGAACACCCATTAATTCTGCACAGAGCAGGAAGGTATCCGGTGCGGGTTTGTGATGTTTAACATGATCGGCAGCAACGACGGCAGAAAAATAGTGGCGCAGGCCAAGGTGGTTGAGGAGCGCTTCAGCAATCGCGCTCTCGCTGCCCGTACCGACAGACATAGGACGACGCCCATGCCACTCCTTGACGACGTCAATGAGTGGTAAAGGCTGCACGGTGTCTAACAGTATGGCTTTTACCGCGTCGGTTTTTTCACGCGCGAGCTGATGCGGGTCGAGATCGGCCTGATTCAGCTCAATCACGGCCTGTGCGATACGCCAGGTGGGCGATCCGTTGAGGGCAATCATCGCCTGTAAATCGAAACGCATACCGTAACGGCCCAGGACTTCGGTCCAGGCCTGACGATGTGTGGGTTCGGTATCCAGGAGGGTGCCGTCCATGTCGAAGATCAAACCGTCATACTGTGCGTACATCGTGCTCTCGCTAAACGATTAACAAAGCATTACTTTATCGTAAAAGGGGATTTTTGTCGCTGACAGAGAGAGTGATTGCTGACGAAACGTCGAAGGAATAAACAAAGGGGGAGAATATGGTGCATCCGGGAGGATTCGAACCTCCGACCGCTCGGTTCGTAGCCGAGTACTCTATCCAGCTGAGCTACGGATGCATCGGGGAAATGCTTTTAGAAACAGTAAATGGTGCATCCGGGAGGATTACTCGGCTGCGCCTCGCCCTTCGGGCCGTTGCTAAAGCAACGTTATCCTCCCTGGTGCTTGCGATTAACTCGCAGACCTTGAAACAACAGTATCGCTGTTATCTCGGAGAATATGGTGCATCCGGGAGGATTCGAACCTCCGACCGCTCGGTTCGTAGCCGAGTACTCTATCCAGCTGAGCTACGGATGCATCAGGGAACTGCTTTCAGAAATAGTAAATGGTGCATCCGGGAGGATTCGAACCTCCGACCGCTCGGTTCGTAGCCGAGTACTCTATCCAGCTGAGCTACGGATGCATCGGGATTTACTACTGTACTGCTCGATATTCATATCACTTCGAAAGCAATATGAAGTAATAGATGGTGCATCCGGGAGGATTCGAACCTCCGACCGCTCGGTTCGTAGCCGAGTACTCTATCCAGCTGAGCTACGGATGCAAAATGGCGGTGAGGCGGGGATTCGAACCCCGGATGCAGCTTTTGACCGCATACTCCCTTAGCAGGGGAGCGCCTTCAGCCTCTCGGCCACCTCACCACACAACGCCTCTTTCGAGTGCTTCGAGCAACTCGTTAAGAGCTTCTCGTCGCTGCGTGGCGCATATATTACTTTCTGAGACTTATAAGTCAAACAATTTTCCACATGCTTTTTTCGTTTGCACAATTCGCACGCAATTCGCATGTAAAAGCCGCAAAGAGAGTGTTTTATAAGCGGATTTTGCAGGCATCTTCACAGAATTGTGTTGAGAGAAGCGCGTCTTTTAGGTGAGATAAGATTATAAGAGTGGTCAAAAACGAAGCGTTTGAAATAGAACGGTAACTTTATGCAGGAAAAATAGCAGGAGGGTTGCGTCTCGCCCGACAGCGAGACGCGACAATATCAGTAACTGGACTGCTGGGATTTTTCAGCCTGGATACGCTGGTAGATCTCTTCACGGTGGACAGATACTTCTTTAGGAGCGTTAACACCAATACGTACCTGGTTACCCTTTACCCCTAAAACTGTCACGGTGACCTCATCCCCAATCATGAGGGTCTCACCAACTCGACGAGTCAGAATCAGCATTCTTTGCTCCTTGAAAGATTAAAAGAGTCGGGTCTCTTGTATCCCGGCATTATCCATCATATAACGCCAAAAAGTAAGCGATGACAAACACGTAAAGTGTAAGCAGTCACGGCATCACATTCTGTTAAACGTAAGTTTAGCCGATATACACAAACTCAACCTGACTTTATCGTTATCGATAGCGCAGTGAGCAAGACGCCATAACGTTACCGCTATGGCGTCTGCTTGTGCTTTGTAGTTATTACAGTTTCGCGCTTACCCAGCTTTCAACGCTGGCTAATGCCGCGGGAAGTGCCGCCGCATCCGTACCACCGGCTTGCGCCATGTCCGGACGACCGCCACCTTTGCCACCCACCTGCTGGGCGACCATGCCAATCAGTTCCCCTGCTTTAACACGATCCGTCACATCCTTAGAGACGCCCGCAATCAGAGAAACCTTACCCTCTGCGACCGTTGCCAGCACGATAACCGTCGAACCAAGCTGGTTCTTCAGATCGTCGACCATGGTACGCAGCATCTTAGGCTCAACGCCCGCCAGATCGCTGACCAGCAGTTTGACGCCCTTAATGTCTACCGCTTTGCTGGAGAGGTTTGCGCTCTCCTGCGCCGCAGCCTGTTCTTTCAGCTGCTGGAGTTCTTTTTCCAGCTGACGGGTACGATCCAGCGCGACACGCACTTTTTCGCCCAGGTTCTGACTATCGCCTTTCAGCAGCTGCGCGATCTCGTGCAGTTGGTCGCTCTGCGCATGCAGGCTGGCAATTGCGCCCTCCCCGGTCACCGCCTCAATACGACGCACGCCTGCCGCCGTCCCCGACTCGGAAACGATGCGGAACAAGCCGATGTCACCGGTGCGGGATGCGTGAGTACCACCACACAGTTCGGTAGAGAAGTCGCCCATGCTCAGCACGCGAACGCGGTCGTCATATTTCTCGCCAAACAGCGCCATCGCACCTTTCTTCTTCGCTGCCTCGAGATCCATGATGTGGGTTTCGATTGGCAGGTTACGGCGGATCTGGGCATTCACCAGGTCTTCCACCGCACGAATTTCAGACGGCTTCATCGCTTCAAAATGCGAGAAGTCGAAACGCAGCACTTTGTCATTAACCAGAGAACCTTTCTGGGCAACGTGCGTACCCAGCACTTCGCGCAGGGCTGCGTGCATCAGGTGGGTTGCCGAGTGGTTCAGACGAATGCGCGCGCGGCGAGCTTCGTCAACGTTGGCCTGAACGCCCTCGCCCACTTTCAGAGAGCCGGAAACCAGTTTGCCCTGGTGACCAATTGCCTGACCGTATTTCTGGGTATCGCTTACGCTGAAGCTGAAGCCATTGCCTTTCAGTTCGCCTTTATCGCCAACCTGGCCGCCCGATTCCGCATAGAACGGCGTTTTATCCAGGATAACAACCGCGTCCTGACCCGCGCTAATGCTGTCTACGGCTTTACCGTCAACAAACAGCGCGGTCACGTTGCTGGTCAGGGCCAGCTCTTCGTAGCCCTTAAATTCAGACGCGCTATCAACGCGGATCATCGCGTTGTAGTCCGCGCCAAAACCGCTGGATTCACGCGCACGACGACGCTGCTCTTCCATTGCGGCTTCAAAGCCTGCTTCGTCAACTTTGATGTCGCGCTCGCGGCAAACGTCCGCCGTCAGGTCAACCGGGAAGCCGTAGGTGTCGTACAGGCGGAAAGCGGTTTCGCCATCCAGCGTGTCGCCCTTGAGTTTCGCCAGCTCGTCGTCCAGCAGCGCCAGACCGCGCTCCAGCGTACGGGCAAACTGCTCTTCTTCGGTTTTCAGAACCTGTTCAACCTGCGCCTGCTGGCGTTTCAGCTCGTCACCGGCAGAGCCCATCACGCCAATCAGTGGCCCAACGAGTTTATAGAAGAAGGTGTCCTTCGCGCCCAGCATGTTGCCATGGCGGATCGCACGACGAATGATACGACGCAGCACATAGCCACGGTTTTCATTCGACGGGATAACGCCGTCAGCAATCAGGAACGCACAGGAACGAATATGGTCTGCGATAACGCGCAGTGATTTGTTGCTCAGATCGGTTGCGCCCGTTACCTCAGCAACGGCTTTGATCAGGGTGCTGAACAGGTCAATCTCATAGTTGGAGTTAACGTGTTGCAGAACGGCCGCGATACGCTCAAGGCCCATACCGGTATCTACGGACGGTTTTGGCAGCGGCTCCATGGTGCCGTCGGCCTGACGGTTGAACTGCATGAAGACGATGTTCCAGATCTCAATGTAGCGATCGCCATCTTCTTCCGCGCTTCCCGGAGGGCCGCCCCAGATGTGGTCGCCATGATCGTAGAAGATCTCGGTGCACGGACCGCAAGGGCCGGTGTCGCCCATCTGCCAGAAGTTATCAGACGCGTAAGGCGCGCCTTTGTTGTCACCGATACGGATGATACGTTCGCGAGGGATACCCACTTCTTTTTCCCAGATGTCGAACGCTTCGTCATCGGTCTCATACACGGTCACCCACAGACGCTCTTTCGGCAGATTGAACCAGTTTTCACCGGTCAGCAGTTCCCACGCGTATTGAATGGCGTCGTGTTTGAAATAGTCGCCGAAGCTGAAGTTACCCAGCATTTCGAAGAAGGTGTGGTGGCGCGCGGTGTAACCGACGTTTTCCAGATCGTTGTGTTTACCGCCCGCACGCACGCAACGCTGTGAGGTTGTGGCGCGGGAATAATTACGCTTGTCGAGACCAAGGAACACATCCTTGAACTGGTTCATCCCGGCGTTGGTAAACAGCAGAGTCGGGTCATTGTTCGGTACCAGGGAGCTGCTGGCAACAACCTGGTGTCCCTTACTATGGAAAAAATCGAGAAACGCCTGACGGATCTCAGCGGTGCTCTTGCTCATAATTATCCTGAAATCAAGCTAACGAAATGTCGCAGCAGATCTGTATCTGTAAACAGTTGGACGGACCAGCTACTGGAAAAAGTGGGAATAAGATAAGTTTTCTTTAGTGGGAAGTAAAATCCCGCATGCGTTCAATCGGTAAAATTACGCCAGATATCCTGAATATCTTCCATCAGGAAGCCGCGGTAGAGCAAAAAGCGCTGGATTTTAACTTTTTCTGAAAATTCACGCGGCAGCGGCTCACCGTACTTTCTTACCGCCTGCTCACGCGCCAGTTCGCACCAGTCAATTTCACTTTCGCGCATGGCTTTTTCAATCGATTCACGGGCGACGCCTTTCTGGTTCAGCTCCTGGCGGATACGCGCTGGCCCATAGCCTTTACGACCACGGCTGGCAAGAAAGCGAGCGGCAAAACGGCCGTCATCCAGATAGTGATGCTCATAGCACCAGGCAACCACGCGGTCATAATCTTCCGCGGTGGCATCAATGTCTTCCGGACCGTTTTTGCTCATGACGGGCGCTGACAGTTTCCGCCGCAGCTCCTGTTCGCTATGGTCACGCACGGCAAGAATACGCACGGCCCGATCCAGCAAGCGTGAGTAGGCTGGTCGGCGTGATGTCGGTTCACTCATAAAAAACCTGTCGATTCAGAAATGCAAAAAGGGCCGCATCAGCAGCCCTTCATTTTTATCCGAGAGGATTAAAAGTCTTCGTTGGTTTCTTCAGCATCCGCGCCGTCGACCACGAAATCAGGTTTAGAGTCCTGGTTGTTCAGCAGGAGTTCACGCACCTTCTTCTCAATCTCTTTCGCCGCCGCCGGGTTCTCTTTCAGCCAGGAGATAGCATTCGCTTTACCCTGACCAATCTTGTCACCGTTGTAGCTGTACCATGCGCCCGCTTTTTCAATCAGCTTCTCTTTCACGCCCAGGTCAACCAGCTCGCCGAGGAAGTTGATACCTTCGCCGTAGAGGATCTGGAACTCAGCCTGTTTGAACGGTGCTGCGATTTTGTTCTTCACAACCTTCACGCGGGTTTCGCTACCGACTACGTTATCCCCCTCTTTCACCGCGCCGATACGGCGGATATCCAGACGGACAGAAGCGTAGAATTTCAGAGCGTTACCACCGGTGGTGGTTTCCGGGTTACCGAACATTACACCAATTTTCATACGGATCTGGTTGATGAAGATCAGCAGCGTATTGGACTGCTTCAGGTTACCCGCCAGCTTACGCATCGCCTGGCTCATCATACGTGCCGCGAGGCCCATGTGAGAGTCACCGATTTCACCTTCAATTTCCGCTTTTGGCGTCAGCGCCGCAACGGAGTCGACGATGATCACGTCAACCGCGCCTGAGCGCGCCAGCGCGTCACAGATTTCCAGTGCCTGCTCGCCGGTGTCCGGCTGGGAGCACAGCAGGTTGTCGATATCAACGCCCAGTTTACGGGCATAGACCGGGTCCAGCGCGTGCTCGGCATCGATAAACGCACAGGTTTTACCTTCGCGCTGTGCCGCCGCAACAACCTGCAACGTCAGGGTGGTTTTACCCGAGGATTCCGGACCGTAGATTTCTACGATACGGCCCATCGGCAAACCGCCAGCGCCCAGTGCGATATCAAGAGAAAGCGAACCAGTGGAGATAGTTTCCACATCCATGGAACGGTCTTCACCCAGGCGCATGATGGAGCCTTTACCGAATTGCTTTTCGATCTGGCCCAGTGCTGCCGCCAACGCTTTCTGTTTGTTTTCGTCGATAGCCATTATTACTCCTGTCATGCCGGGAGAAGCAACTGCGCTTCACCATGGACTTCTGTTCTGTTGAGGCAATTATACTGTATAGTCATACAGTATCAAGTATTTTGTAGAAATTGTTGCCAGAGCGTTTTTAACGCGTATTCCGTTGCCTGACGACGCACGCTTTCGCGATCGCCGCTGAAGCATTCCCGGCGGGTGATCCCTTCACCTTTTGAGGTGGCAAAGCCAAACCAGACGGTGCCGACAGGCTTCACGTCGCTGCCGCCGTCCGGCCCCGCGATACCGCTGATGGAGATAGCGTAATCTGCGCGCGCCTCTTTTAGCGCGCCAATCGCCATCTCGATTACCACCGGCTCGCTGACCGCGCCATGCTGCTCAAGCGTGGCTTCACGCACGCCAATCATCTGTGCTTTCGCCTCGTTACTGTAGGTCACAAAGCCGCGTTCAAACCAGGCGGAACTGCCAGCAATATCGGTAATCGCTTTCGCCACCCAGCCGCCGGTGCAGGATTCTGCGGTCGTGAGAGTCGCGCCGCGTTGTTTCAGCGCCAGCCCCACCACTTCGCTTAGCTGCATCAATTCATGGTCAGTCATTCTCGCTCCAGGCCTTAGAAAAACATGCAGCACAAGATAGCACTTTCTCATCAAATATGGGGATGGGCGTCGGGTTTTACGAGGGGGCTTCAGAAAAAAGCCGATGCGGGCGCACCGGCCAGAGAGACGCTTATTTCATGCTGTTAGCGAGGGTGTCCACATTGTGGCGAAACGCCTTGACGTAGGTGTCCGCCACGCCGCCCTTCGCGGACAGCGCTTCCGGGTAAAGTTCACCACCCGGCTGGGCGCCCGTGGCGGTCGCAATCTGCTTCACCAGGCGCGGGTCAAGCTGGTTTTCCATAAACCAGGTTTTCACGCCGTCAGCTTTAATCTGATTGATGATCTCCGCTACCTGCGCCGCGCTGGCTTCACTCTCAGACGACAGCCCCTGCGGTGCCATAAACGTCACGCCGTAGGCGCGGCTGAAATAGCCGAAAGCGTCGTGGCTGGTCAGCACTTTGCGCTTCGCCTGTGGGATGTCGCTGAAACGCTTTTTAGCCCAGCCGTCCAGCTGAGAGAGCTGCGCAATATAGGGTTTGCCGGTAGCTTCAAGCGCCGCCGTATCTTCAGGATCGGCCTTCACCAGCCCTGAGAGAATATTTTGCGCATACAGCGCGCCGTTCGCCGCGCTATTCCACGCGTGCGGATCGGTCACGGTTTTACCGTCCTCTTCCAGCGTGTGCGTTTTCACGCCGTCCGAAGCAACCACCAGCTGGCCTTTGAATCCGGAGGCTTTCACCAGACGGTCGAGCCAGCCCTCCAGCCCCAGCCCATTGACCACCACCACGTCAGCTTTACTCAGCGCTGCGCTGTCTTTGGGCGAGGGTTCGAAAGTATGGGGATCACCGTCCGGCCCCACCAGCGTCGTCACCTTCACACGATCGCCGCCAACCTGCTGCGTGATGTCTCCCAGGATGGAAAAGCTGGTCACCACATTAAGCGTTTTCGCCATTACGCCGTGCGTCATCATGCCGAGCGCGAGCGCCACGGCTAACCCTGTACGTTTCATCGTTTCCCCTTGCGTTAAAAAAGCGCCCGCAGGCTATCCGCCAGCCTGCTGCGCGTGCCAAATAAAACTGAAATAAAGAACAATGCGCTGGCGGTCAGCACAATGGAGGGCCCGGCGGGCAGACTCACTGCCCAGGAAAGGCTTAAGCCCAGCCACGCGCAAAAAATACCGCTGATACCCGCCATCAAAAGTAACCCTGGCAGTGTGCGCACCCAGCAGCGTGCCGCCACGGCGGGTAACATCATCAGCCCGACGGCCATCAGCGTGCCGAGCACCTGAAAACCGGCCACCAGGTTGAGCACCAGCAGCGCCAGAAACAGACCGTGTAACATCCCGGGCAGCCAGCGCGCGTTCACCTGCAACCACGCGGTATCAAACGCTTCGCTGACCAGCCCCCGATAAAAAATCGCCAGCGTGAGGAGCGTGAACATGCAAACGCCCGTCACGAAAAGAGCTGACGCGCTATCCACGGCGAGAATGGAGCCAAACAGAAGATGAAGCAGATCGACATTTGAACCGCGCAGCGACACCAGCGTGACGCCCAGCGCCAGCGAGCCCAGGTAAAACCCTGCGAAGCTGGCATCCTCTTTAAGCGGTGTGCGGCGGCTGACCAGCCCGGCCACCAGCGCAACGGCGATCCCGGCAATAAACCCGCCGACAGTCATTGCCAGCAGCGACATCCCGCTGAGCAGATAGCCCACCGCGACACCCGGCAAAATGGCGTGAGAAAGGGCATCCCCCATCAGGCTCATCCGACGCAGCTGAAGGAATACGCCCAGCGCAGTGGTACTGACGGAGAGCGCCAGGCAAACCACCAGCGCGCGCCGCATAAAGCCGTACTCAATAAACGGCTGGAAGAAGAGATGCCAGATCATGCCACCCTCACCCGCCCGGTTTTCCAGTGCGGCGTATCAGCATCCAGCCGCAACGTCTGCGGGAAGTGGCGCGAGACGCGTTCGCTGTCGTGCAGTACCGCCAGCAGGGTCTGCCCCTGCATATACATCTCCAGCATCAGATCCATCAGCACGTTGCAGGTCGCTTCATCGACGCCGGTGAAAGGCTCATCCAGCATCACCAGCGGCGCCTGCTGCACCAGAACGCGGGCAAACAGCATGCGCTGAAACTGGCCGCCGGAAAGTTCATCTATGGTAGAGAACGCCATGGACTCCAGCCCCACGCGCTCCAGCGCGCCAGCAATGCGCATGCGGGTATCCCGACGAAAACCGGCAAACAGTGATATTGCTGGCCAGCAGCCCATACTCACCACGTCCTGCACGGTCAGAGGAAATTGCGCCTCCAGCGCGTGACGCTGCGCCAGCCAGCCCACCACCGGACGTCTCCCCTGCCAGCGAAACGTACCGCTGACGGGCGGAATAAAGCCAGCGAGCGTTTTCAGCAGCGTGGATTTGCCGCAGCCGTTGGCCCCGACGATGGCGGTCATGCTCCCGCGTTCAATCACGCCGGACAGCGCGCGCGTAACGGGCTGGCGTTCGTAACCCGCCACCAGGTCGTTCATCACGATCATGGCAACGCCACCGCCCAGCGCACGGCCAGGCCGAGAAACAGAATGAGCACCAGCGCCAGCAGCAGCCGAACCGGGGATGAGAGCGAAAACAGGGACATGGAAATCTCAATTCAATAATAATGTTATAACATAACAATAATGAAAGACGATTAAGATGTAAACGGTGGGAGTGAAATGGGAGTGTGGCGAAATGTTTCTGCAAACTTCCCTCTCCCGTGGGAGAGGGTCAGGATACGGGCAGCCATGCCGGGTGGCGGCGTTGCCTTACCCAGCCTACCCGTCGGGGTAGCTTACTGGCTAAACGGTGACGCTGCGGGCACACGCGCCTGAGACACCGCCAGCCCCAGCTGCCACACCGCCATCGCATAGTGCGTGCTGTGGTTGTAGCGGGTAATGGTGTAGAAGTTCGGCAGCCCGAACCAGTACTGATAGCCGGTTCCGACATCCAGGCGCAGCAGGCTCACCTGGTCAACATTGCCCAGCGGCTGCGACGGCGTTAAGCCTGCCGCTGCCAGCTGCGCCACGCTGTATTTGGTTTTAAATCCGTTTTCCAGACCAAACGCCTCGCCGTTCGCCTGCACCGCCACCTGGCCGCCCGGCGTCCAGCCGTGCGCTTTGAAGTAGTTAGCCACGCTGCCAATGGCGTCTTCGGGATCCCACAGGTTGATGTGACCATCCCCGTTAAAATCTACCGCGTACTGCTTATAGGAGGACGGCATAAACTGGCCGTAGCCCATTGCCCCGGCGAACGACCCTTTCAGATCGAGCGGATCGTCCTGTTCGTCTCGCGCCATCAGCAGGAAGGTTTCCAGCTCGGAAGAGAAATACTCGGCGCGGCGCGGGTAGTTGAAGGAGAGCGTCGCCAGCGCATCGAGGATGCGGGTTTTACCCATAATGCGTCCCCAGCGGGTCTCGACCCCAATAATACCGACGATGATCTCCGGCGGCACGCCATAGACCTGCCACGCGCGGTTCAGGGCATCTTCATACTGATTCCAGAACGCCACGCCATTCTGCACGTTGTCCGGGGTAATAAACTGTTTGCGATAGCGCAGCCACGCGCCGTTTGGCCCGGTCGGCACCTGGGCCGTCGGCGCCTGCCTGTCCATCAGGCGCAGCACGTAGTCCAGACGCTTCGCCTGAGACAAAATGGCATGCAGCTGCTGGCGGTCAAAACCGTGCTTGCTCACCATTTTATCGATGAACTGTTCGGCCGCAGGGTTATTCGCGAAGTCGCCGCCCATCTGCATCATATTGTGCTGCGGCTCCAGCAGGAATCCTCCGGAAGGCGCGCCCGCCGTTGGTTGAGCGGCTTCGGTCTTGGGTTTGCTACTACAGGCGGACAGGAGAATAAGCGCAGGCAACAGCGCTGCATAACGACGCTTGAACATGTGGCATCCATTTAACGAGTTCGGTAAGAACCCAGTATGGTAAAGCATCCCCAACTCCTCAAGGAAGCGGTACGCACCTCCCCGACGCAAATCCGTGCTTTTTTCCACCAAAAATTATTCACCTCATCAATAAACTTTCAAGATAATACATTTTTCTTTCATTGTGAGATCTGATTAACACTTTAAAACCTTTCAAAGTGATTATTATTAGCCGCAGATAGACAAAAACAAACGCCCTACAGGAGAGAAGAATGATAGAAACCATCACCCACGGCGCCGAGTGGTTCATCGGGCTGTTTCAGAAAGGCGGCGAGGTATTCACCGGCATGGTGACCGGCATCCTGCCCCTGCTGATCAGCCTGCTGGTGATCATGAACGCGCTGATTAACTTTATCGGCCAGCAGCGCATTGAACGCTTCGCCCAGCGCTGTGCCGGCAATCCGCTGTCCCGCTACCTGATCCTGCCCTTCATCGG
The DNA here is from genome assembly GCF_048283985.1 of Enterobacter cloacae complex sp. 6730903. Taxonomy (NCBI): domain Bacteria; kingdom Pseudomonadati; phylum Pseudomonadota; class Gammaproteobacteria; order Enterobacterales; family Enterobacteriaceae; genus Enterobacter; species Enterobacter cloacae complex sp. 6730903. Next base: position 16,841 of record NZ_JBLVXX010000017.1, read on the forward strand.
CACCTTTGTGTTCTGCAACCCGATGACCTTAAGCCTCGGCCGCTTTATGCCAGAGAAGTACAAGCCGAGTTATTACGCCGCCGCCTCCTACAGCTGCCATTCAATGAACGGCCTGTTCCCGCACATTAACCCCGGCGAGCTGTTTGTTTACCTCGGGATTGCCAGCGGTCTCACTACGCTGGGACTGCCGCTCGGCCCGCTGGCGGTGAGCTATCTGCTGGTCGGCCTGGTGACTAACTTCTTCCGCGGCTGGGTAACGGACCTCACTACCGCCATTTTTGAGAAAAAAATGGGCATTCAGCTTGATGAGAAAGTTCAGCTTTCGGGAGCCACAGTATGAACCGGATCCGCATAGAGAAAGGCACGGGCGGCTGGGGCGGCCCGCTGGAGTTCGACGCCATCAAAGGCAAAAAGATCGTCTACATCACCGCGGGCACTCGCCCGGCGATCGTCGACACGCTGCGCGAGCTGACCGGCTGGGAAGCGGTCGACGGCTTCAAAGAGGGTGAGCCGCCGGAAGCGGAAATCGGCGTGGCGGTGATCGACTGCGGCGGCACCCTGCGCTGCGGCATCTATCCGAAGCGCCGCATTCCGACGGTGAATATTCACTCCACGGGCAAGTCAGGCCCGCTGGCGCAGTACATCCTTGAGGATATTTATGTCTCTGGGGTGAAGGAGGACAACATCACGCTGGTGAATGGCACATCCGCGCCGCAAAAAGCGGCCCCGCGCGACTACGACACCAGCAAGAAGATCACCGAGCAGAGCGACGGCCTGCTGGCGAAGGTCGGGATGGGGATGGGGTCCGCCGTGGCGGTGCTGTTCCAGTCCGGGCGCGACACCATCGACACGGTGCTGAAAACCATTCTGCCGTTTATGGCGTTCGTCTCGGCGCTGATCGGCATCATCATGGCCTCCGGCCTCGGCGACTGGATTGCCCACGGCCTCGCCCCGCTCGCCAGCCACCCGCTCGGGCTGGTGACGCTGGCGCTGATCTGCTCCTTCCCGCTGCTGTCGCCGTTTCTCGGCCCGGGCGCGGTGATTGCCCAGGTCATCGGCGTGCTGATTGGCGTGCAGATTGGTCTGGGGAATATTCCCCCGCACCTCGCCCTGCCCGCCCTGTTTGCCATTAACGCCCAGGCGGCGTGCGATTTCATCCCCGTCGGGCTATCGCTGGCCGAAGCACGCCAGGAGACCGTGCGCGTGGGCGTCCCCTCCGTGCTGGTGAGCCGCTTCCTGACGGGCGCGCCAACGGTGCTGATTGCCTGGTTTGTCTCCGGCTTTATTTATCAATAAGAGGTTCCTGCCATGACCGTGATTTACCAGACCACCATTACCCGCATCGGCCAGAGCGCGGCCGATGCGCTGAGCGACCAGATGCTGATCACCTTCCGCGAAGGGGCGCCTGCGGATATCGAAGAGTTTTGCTTCATCCACTGCCACGGCGAGCTGAACGGCGAGCTGAAGGCCGGTGGCCAGCTGGAGCTGGGCAAGGCGCGCTATGCCGTAACCGCCGTCGGTGAGGTCGCCGAGCAAAACCTGCGCGAGCTGGGGCACATCACCTTGCGTTTCGACGGCCAGCCGCGGGCGGAGTATCCCGGCACGGTTCACGTTGAGGGGCCGGTTCCGCAGGCTGTCACCCCAGGCTGCACGTTAAAATTTATTTCGTAATAAAGGAGAGACACATGAGTCAGGTTGCCGTTGTCATTGGTGGGGGACAAACCTTAGGCGAGTTCCTCTGCCATGGGCTTGCCGCAGAGGGCTACCGCGTGGCGGTCGTGGATATTCAGAGTGAGAAAGCCGCCCGCGTAGCGGACGCCATCAACACTGAGTTTGGCGAAGGGATGGCGTATGGATTTGGCGCCGACGCCACCAGCGAGCAGAGCGTGATGGCGCTGGCCCGCGGCGTGGATGAGATTTTTGGTCGCACCGATCTGCTGGTCTACAGCGCGGGGATCGCGAAGGCGGCCTTTATCAGCGATTTCGAACTGGGGGATTTTGATCGCTCGTTGCAGGTGAATCTGGTGGGCTATTTCCTCTGCGCCCGCGAATTTTCCCGTCTGATGATCCGCGACGGTATTCAGGGTCGCATCATTCAGATCAACTCAAAATCGGGGAAAGTGGGCAGCAAGCACAACTCCGGCTACAGCGCGGCGAAGTTTGGCGGCGTCGGGCTGACGCAGTCTCTGGCGCTGGATCTGGCCGAATACGGGATTACCGTGCACGCGCTGATGCTGGGTAACCTCCTGAAATCCCCGATGTTCCAGTCCCTGCTGCCGCAGTATGCCGCCAAACTTGGCATCAAAGCGGAGGACGTCGAACAGTACTACATCGACAAAGTGCCGCTGAAGCGCGGGTGCGATTATCAGGACGTGCTGAACATGCTGCTGTTTTACGCCAGCCCGAAAGCCTCGTACTGCACCGGGCAGTCGATTAACGTTACCGGTGGGCAGGTGATGTTCTGATCGAGCGGCCTGATGCCCTCACCCTAACCCTCTCCCACGGGGAGAGGGAACAAAACAAGGAGCCGATATGGTCACTGCACTCATCACCGTCGCCGCCCTCGCCTGGCTTTGCCAGATGGCGTTTGGCGGCTGGCAAATCCGTCAGTTTAACCGCGCCTTTGATGCCCTGTGTCAGAAGGGACGCGTGGGCGTCGGGCGTTCCGGCGGACGCTTCAAACCGCGAGTTGTCGTCGCTGTTGCGCTGGATGAAAACAATAAGGTCTGCGATTCCCTCATCATGCGCGGCGTAACGGTGTTTGCCCGTCCGACCAAAATCCAGGCGATCAACGGCATTTCGCTGCATGAATTACAACCTGATGTGATCTTCCCCCATGATTCACTCTGTCAGAATGCACTATCATTAGCGCTTAATCTGAAACATGGATAATTTCGTTGTGAAAGTTATAAACTTGCGGAATTATCATTTCGCAACGTAAGGAACGAAGCGCCTATGAAACCACGTCAGCGGCAGGCGGCCATACTTGAGCATCTGCAAAAGCAGGGAAAGTGCTCGGTAGAGGATCTGGCCCACTACTTTGACACCACCGGCACGACAATACGCAAGGACCTGGTGTTGCTCGAAAACTCCGGCGCCGTCATTCGTACCTACGGCGGCGTGGTGCTCAATAAAGACGAAGCCGACCCGCCTATCGACCACAAAACGCTGATCAATACCCACCAGAAAGCGCTGATTGCCGAAGCCGCCGTCAAATTTATCCAGGACGGCGATTCCATTATCCTCGACGCAGGCAGTACCGTCCTACAGATGATCCCGCTGCTCAGCCGCTTTAATAACATCACCGTGATGACCAACAGCCTGCACATCGTCAATGCCCTGTCAGAGTTCGACAGCGAGCAGACCATCCTGATGCCCGGTGGCACCTTCCGTAAAAAATCGGCGTCGTTTCACGGGCAACTGGCGGAGAATGCCTTCGACCACTTCAGCTTCGATAAGCTGTTTATGGGCACCGACGGCATCGACCTCAACGCGGGCGTGACCACCTTCAACGAGGTGTTCAGCGTCAGCAAAGCGATGTGCAACGCCGCGCGGGAAGTAATTTTGATGGCGGACTCGTCGAAGTTTGGCCGTAAAAGCCCCAACATTGTCTGTAGCCTTGAAAGCGTCGATAAGCTGATTACCGACGCAGGTATCGATCCGGCATTTAAAAAAGCGCTGGAAGCGAAGGGCATCGACGTGATCGTAACCGGAGAGAAAAATGAGTGATTTTCTGTTAAACGCAGGCCGTCAGACCCTGCTGCTGGAGCTACAGGAAGCCAGCCGCCTGCCGGAGCGTCTGGGTGAAGATTTTGTTCGTGCAGCCAACACCATTATCCACTGCGAGGGCAAAGTGATCGTGGCGGGTATCGGTAAATCCGGTCATATCGGCAAGAAGATTGCCGCGACGCTTGCCAGCACCGGCACCCCGTCGTTCTTCGTGCATCCTGCCGAAGCGCTGCACGGCGATCTGGGGATGATCGAAAGCCGCGACGTGATGCTGTTTATCTCCTACTCCGGTTCAGCCAAAGAGCTGGATCTCATCATCCCTCGCCTGCAAGAAAAATCGGTGGCCCTGTTAGCGATGACCGGCAAATCCCGTTCGCCGCTGGCGCTGGCCGCGAAAGCAACGCTGGATATTTCCGTTGAGCGCGAAGCCTGCCCGATGCACCTGGCACCGACCTCCAGCACCGTCAACACCCTGATGATGGGCGACGCCCTGGCGATGGCGGTGATGCAGGCGCGCGGTTTTAACGAAGAGGATTTCGCCCGTTCGCATCCGGCAGGTGCGCTCGGCGCACGCCTGCTCAACAAGGTTCACCACCTGATGTGCACCGACGATGCCATTCCGCAGGTTAAACTCGACACCAGCGTGATGGACGCCATGCTGGAACTGAGCCGCACCGGGCTGGGGCTGGTTGCGGTATGCGACAACGGCCGTCAGGTGAAGGGCGTCTTCACCGACGGCGACCTGCGCCGCTGGCTGGTGGGCGGTGGCAGGCTGGAAACAAACGTGTCGGAAGCCATGACCAAAGGCGGGCTGACGCTGAATGCCGACAGCCGCGCCATTGAAGCCAAAGAGGTGCTGATGAAGCGCAAAATCACCGCCGCGCCGGTGGTGGACGAGCACGGCAGGCTGTGCGGCGCGATCAACCTGCAAGACTTCTACCAGGCGGGGATTATTTAACTCTTCAGCCCCAGACGTTTCGCCAGCCTGTGAAGGTTGGCGACGTCCATCTCCAGCGCCCGCGCGCATGCCGCCCAGCTGCGGTTATTATGCTCCAGCGCGCGGGTGATCATCTGACGCTGGAACGCATCCGTCGCCTCGCGCAGATTTTCGTTCACGCTCTCAGGTATCACCGGCTTCACGGACGGCGTCGTTTCCTCATGCAGCGCGAAATGGCGCGCATGAATAACCACTTCATCCCCCGAACGCGTAGCCCGCGCCAGCACCACCGCGCGGTGAATCGCATGTTCCAGCTCACGCACGTTACCCGGCCAGCCGTAGCTCAGCAGGTGCGTCCTCGCGCCGGGGCTTAGCACCACGCGGGAAAGCCCCATTTTGAGCCGACACTGTTCGCAGAAAAAGCCCGCCAGCAGCACCACATCCTCGCCCCGCTCGCGCAGCGGCGGCACCGTAATCGGGAACACGCTCAGACGGTGGAACAGATCGGCGCGGAAATTCCCCGCCAGCACCTCTTCGCGCAGATCGCGGTTCGTCGCCGCCAGCACGCGCACATCCACGCGTAAGCTGCGATCGTCACCCACGCGTTGAATATCGCCATACTGCAACACCCGCAGCAGTTTGGCCTGGAGCGAAAGGGAGAGTTCGCCAATTTCATCGAGGAACAGCGTGCCGTTATCAGCCATTTCGAACTTGCCGCTGCGGTTGCTGATCGCCCCGGTAAAGGCCCCTTTGACGTGTCCGAACAGCTCGCTTTCCGCCACGCTTTCCGGCAACGCCGCGCAGTTGAGATAGACCAGCGGATTCACCGCACGGGGCGAGGCTTCGTGGATCGCTTTTGCCACCAGCTCTTTACCGGTGCCGGTCTCCCCGAAGATCAGCACGTTCAAATCAGACGCGGCGACAATCTCAATCTCTTTTTTGAGCTGCGCCATGCCCGGCGAAAGGCCGATCATTTCGGTGTGCGCCACCTGCTCAAACGCCGTCGGGCTACCCGGAAGAATATTCTGGCTCTCCAGCTGTTCTATCAGCAGGGCGTTGTTCAGCGCCCCGGCCGCCAGCGCGGCAATCAGCCGTAGCTCTTCGTCGCTGAAGGTATCGAACTGATCAGGCGACATGCCGTCGAGGGTTAACGCGCCAATCAGGTTCTGCCCGGCAAACAGCGGCAGGCCGATACAGGCGTGCACCTTCAGGCTCTCCTGTCCGGGGATCAGGCCGTCGTACGGGTCGGGCAGATCGCTGTCTGCCGGAAAACGCACCACGTCACCCGCACGGGCGATAGTTTCCAGACGCGGGTGGCCCTCCAGGGTAAAGCGCCGCCCGAGTACGTCCTTCGCCAGACCGTCGATAGCCAGCGGAATAAACTGCCGCCCTTCGTAACGCAGCAGCGCCGAGGCATCGCAATCCAGCACGTGGCGCAACGTGGAGATCAGCCGCTGAAAGCGGTCCTGATGACCAATACCGGTTTGCAGTTCTATGGCGATCTTCGCCAGCACATCTACGGAAAAGCTCATCTCTGCCTCACTGTCATTTTGACAATGCATAGTGTCATATTGACAATTTTTAAGATAGTCAAAATGACTACCCATTAGGGAGCATCAAAATATAAATACATTATTTTCAATGAGTTAAAAAGTTGGCACGCAACTTGATATATGACAGTCATCTTATTTGAAAACGCCGTATTAAGTTGAGGTTGCTATGTCTATTCTGGTTAAAAATAACATTCATTGGGTGGGTCAACGTGACTGGGAAGTACGTGATTTTCACGGGACGGAATACAAAACGCTGCGCGGCAGCAGCTACAACAGCTATCTCATTCGTGAAGGTAAAAACGTCCTGATCGATACCGTCGATCACAAATTCAGCCGCGAGTTCGTGCAGAACCTGCGCAGCGAAATCGATCTGAATGAGATCGACTACATCATCATCAACCACGCGGAAGAGGATCATGCCGGGGCGCTGACCGAGCTGATGTCCCACATTCCGGATACCCCAATCTACTGCACCACCAACGCCATTGACTCCATCAACGGTCACCACCACCATCCGGAGTGGAACTTCCACACCGTGAAAACCGGCGACACGCTGGATATCGGCAATGGCAAAAAGCTGATCTTCGTGGAAACCCCAATGCTGCACTGGCCGGACAGCATGATGACCTACATGACCGGTGACGCGGTGCTGTTCAGTAACGACGCCTTCGGCCAGCACTACTGCGACGAACGTCTGTTCAACGACGAAGTGGATCAGACCGAGCTGTTCGAACAGTGCCAGCGCTACTACGCCAACATCCTGACCCCGTTCAGCCGTCTGGTCACGCCAAAAATCACCGAGATCCTCGGCTTCAACCTGCCGGTGGATATGATTGCCACCTCCCACGGCGTGGTATGGCGTGAAAATCCAACCCAGATTGTCGAACTGTACCTGAAGTGGGCGGCGGACTATCAGGAAGATCGCATCACCATCTTCTACGACACCATGTCCAACAACACCCGCATGATGGCGGACGCCATTGCCCAGGGCATCAACGAAGTGGACCCGAACGTGGCGGTGAAAATCTTCAACGTGGCGCGCAGCGATAAGAATGAGGTACTGACCAACGTCTTCCGCTCCAAAGGCGTGCTGGTGGGTACCTCCACCATGAATAACGTGATGATGCCGAAAATTGCCGGACTGGTGGAAGAGATGACCGGCCTGCGCTTTCGTAACAAACGCGCCAGCGCCTTTGGTTCACACGGCTGGAGCGGCGGCGCGGTAGACCGTCTCTCCACCCGTTTACAGGATGCCGGTTTTGAGATGTCCCTGAGCCTGAAGGCGAAATGGCGTCCGGATCTCGACGCGCTGGAAATCTGTCGCCAGCACGGTCGCGACATTGCCCGCCAGTGGGCGCTTGCGCCGCTGCCGGAAACCGCACCCGCCGCAGCGGTTACGCCGGAAGCCGTAGCAGAAGCCGCTCCTGCCGCTGCCGACCTCGGCCCTTGCATGCAGTGCAGCGTCTGCCAGTGGATTTACGATCCTGAGCTGGGCGAGCCGTTGCAGGATGTCGCGCCGGGTACGCCGTGGAGCGAGGTGCCGGACAACTTCCTCTGCCCGGAATGTTCCCTCGGGAAAGACGTCTTTGATGAACTGGCAACGGAGGCAAAATGAGCCACGGCATCGTCATTATCGGCTCGGGCTTTGCCGCCCGCCAGCTGGTGAAAAATATCCGCAAACAGGATGCTAACGTGCCGTTGACGGTGATCGCCGCCGACAGCATGGATGAGTACAACAAGCCTGATTTAAGCCACGTCATTAGCCAGAATCAGCGCGCCGACGATCTCACCCGCCAGACGGCGGGGGAGTTTGCCGAACAGTTTAACCTGCGTCAGTTTCCGTACACCTGGGTCACCGACATCGACGCCGACGCCCACGTGGTGAACGCGAAAGATAAAACCTGGCAGTACGACAAGCTGGTGCTGGCGACGGGGGCATCGGCGTTTGTGCCGCCGGTTGAGGGGCGCGAGCTGATGGTCACGCTCAACAGCCAGCAGGAGTATCAGGCCAGCGAGACCCTGTTACGCGACGCCACGCGGGTGATGATTGTCGGCGGCGGACTGATTGGCACCGAGCTGGCGATGGACTTCTGCCGGGCGGGAAAATCCGTTACCCTGGTTGACCACGCGGCCAGCATTCTGTCAGCGCTGATGCCGGCAGAAGTAAGCAGTCGCTTACAGCATCGTCTGACCGACATGGGCGTGCATCTGCTGCTGAAATCGCAGTTACAGAGCCTGAGCAAAACCGAAACCGGCATTTGTGCGACGCTCGACCGCAACCGCAGCGTGGAAGTGGATGTGGTTATTGCGGCGACGGGGTTGCGCCCGGAAACCGCGCTGGCGCACCGCGCAGGCGCAGAGATCAATCGCGGCGTGAAGGTGGACAGCTACCTGCAAACCACCCAGCCGGACATTTATGCCCTGGGCGACTGCGCGGAAATTAACGGCCAGGTGCTGCCGTTCCTGCAACCGATTCAGTTAAGCGCCATGTTCCTGGCGAAAAACCTGCTCGGCGGCAACGCCCCGGTGAAATTACCCGCCATGCTGGTGAAGGTAAAAACGCCGGAACTACCGCTGCATCTCGCAGGTGAAACGCAGCGTCAGGATCTGGACTGGGAGATTGTCCTTTCGCCTCAGGGCATGGTGGCGCGCGGCACCGATACCGACGGTCAGATGCGCGCCTTTGTCGTCAGCGAAGACAGAATGAAGGAGGCCTTTGCGCTGCTGAAATCGTTACCGGCTTAACCCTCGTCATGCCGGGTGGCGCTCCGCTTACCCGGCCTACAGTACTGCCACGCTTACTTAACCTTTGGATTTTGTTGTCCACCGCCCCGATGTCCCGGGGCTTTTTTTTCAGGCTCAGGAACGCAACACCAGCGCGTCATAACCGCGCCAGCGGTAATTCGCCATCGAGATCAGCCAGCAGGCGACAAACAGCCCGACCACCACAAATCCGGCATCGCCCAGGTTATCGTTCACCGCGCCAATCAGATCCCACACGCCACCGCTGAGGGCGAACTTGTCCATCAGCAGACCCAGCGCTTCCAGGCCGCCGATAAACAGCGCCACCACCACCGAAGTGCCGGTGATGGTCATGTTGTAGTACAGCTTGCGCTGCGGCTTGTTAAACGCCCAGCCGTAGGCGCCCACCATCAGCAGGTTATCGAGCGTATCCACCAGCGCCATGCCGCTGGCGAAGAGCGCCGGGAAGATCATGATCGACCACACCGACATCCCGCTGGAGGCGCTGGCGGCGGAGATCCCCAGCACGCCGATTTCGGTGGCGGTGTCGAACCCCAGGCCGAACAGGAAACCGACCAGGTACATCTGCCAGCTTTTATTGACGAGGCGGAAGGTTTTGCCGAACAGCCAGTTCATGACGCCGCCCTGTGCAGGCAGCGTGATATCCCCCTGCACCGGCCTGCCGCGTTTCAGCGCCTGAAAACTGCGCCAGACGCCGCGCAGGATCACCATATTCACCAGCGCCATCGCCAGCAGGAAGGTGGCGGAGACGGCGGTGCCAATCAGGCTGCCGGTTTCGTGGAACCATGCCATGTTTTTCTGAAACGCCGTGGCGGTAGCGGCGATGGCAATGGAGGCCAGCACCACGATGGTGGAGTGTCCGAGTGAAAACCATGCGCCCACGCCGGACGGGCGCTTACCCTGCTGCATCATCTTACGCGTCACGGTATCAATCGCGGCGATATGGTCGGCATCCACCGCGTGGCGCAGTCCGTAACACCAGGCCAGCAGGCTGGCCGCCATCAGCGCCGTACTGCCGCTAAAGGTGTGCCACGCCAGCCCCCAGGCCAGCAGGTTAGCCATCCCGAGAGCCAGCAGCAGGCACGCTGCACGAGGTTCATTGCGTAAAAGTCGTAACATTTTAAATCCTTTGTGAACATGATCGGGCGGCAGCAACCACCGCCTGCCCGAAGGAGATCGCTCCGTCGCCTGCGGGCAGGCGCGAAGGAAAAAGAAGCGTGAAATCAGAAAGGTAGTGACGAAGGCGCGCGCGCAGCAGGCGGTTGTGAAGGACGCCGCCGCTGAAGCACACCGTAGAGAGCGACCGTCGGCGGGCATGCGTTGCCGCCAGTTCGCTCAGCCCTTTTGCCAGCGCATCGTGAAAGGCCCAGGCGCGCTCGCCGGGTTCCGCCCGCCAGGCCAGCCACTGCTGCCAGAACAGCGCAAGGTTATCCGTCTGGAGCGTCACCGGATGATTAACCCCTGCACAGCGTTCGGCCAGCGCCTCCAGCCGGCACGCGGCTTCGCCCTCATAGCGTTGCGTTTCAATACCCAGCGCACAGGCCACGGCGTCGAACAGACGACCACAGGAGGAGGCCCGCGGCGCATTGATACCGCGCGACACAGCCGTTGCCAGCAGCGGCCAGTTTTGACGCTGTACCACCTCCGTTTCCGGGTACTGCTGCCAGTCAGGTACGAACGCCAGACAGTGGGCGAGCAAATTGCGCCACGGCTGTTTTGCCGCCAGATCGCCCCCCGGCAGCGCAACGGCTGGCAGACCGCCCAGCCGTTCGCAGTCGCGATAGTTCACCCGCAGGCACTCGCCGCCCCACAGCGCGCCGTTCTCGCCTATGCCGATCCCGTCCAGCGTCAGGGCAATAACATCCCCGCCGTCGAGCGGCCAGCCATTCTCCGCCAGACACGCTGCCGCATGCGCATGATGATGCAGCACGGTCTCAACGGGCAGCGCCTGCGCCCGGGCCCACTGTCGGGCGTGATATCCCGGATGGGCATCGCACACCACGCGCTCAGGCTGAAAGGCGTAGATGTCCTGCATCGTCGAGAGCGCGCTGCGCCACTGCGCCTCTACCCCCTCGTCGCTCAGATCGCCAAAATGCTGGCTCAGTACCGCCTGGTTGCCACGCACCAGGCAGAAGGTGTTTTTCATCTCCGCGCCGGTGCATAACATGGGCGGGATGTCGCGGAATCCGGCGGGCAATGTGATGGCATCCGGCACAAAACCGCGTGCGCGACGCAGCATCGTGCCCTCCTGGTCCATCACTGAATCATCCATCCGTTGCAGGATGTCGCGGTTGTGCAGCAGGAAGCCGTCAGCGATGTCACTGAGTTCTTCCAGCGCCTGCTGGTTGCTTATGGCGGGTGGATGGCCGCTGAGGTTGCCGGAGGTCATCACCAGCGGGCGCTGGCAGTCCAGCATCAGCAAATGCTGGAGCGGGTTCGCAGGCAGCATCACGCCAACCGTATTCAGCCCCGGCGCAATCTCCTCAGGAAACACAGGAAGGCAGGCTTTTGGCGTCAGCACAATCGGCGCAGCGGGTGAACGTAACAGCGTCTGGATGGCCTCCGGCAGATCGTCCGCATGCGGGATCATCACCGCCAGCGGCCTGGTCGGGCGCTGCTTGCGTGCCCGTAATTTCCGAACCGCCTGCGGGTTAAGCGCGTCGCAGACCAGGTGAAAACCGCCCAGCCCTTTCACCGCCACAATCCCGCCGCCTTTCAGCATCGCCACCGCCGCGCTTAACGCCGATTGGCGGGTGGCAATAGTGTCTCCGGCTCGCCACTCCAGCTGCGGTCCGCAGTCCGGGCAGGCCACCGGCTGGGCGTGAAAACGCCGGTCAGCCGGGTTGCGGTACTCCGTTTCACAGGGCACACAGAGCGGGAATGGCGCCATTGACGTGGCCGGGCGGTCATAGGGCATGGCGCGGATAATGGTAAACCGCGGCCCGCAGTGGGTGCAGTTGATAAAGGGGTAGCGGTAGCGACGTTCGCGGGGATCGCGCATCTCCGCCAGGCATGCGGGACAGGTGGCGGCATCCGGAACGATTTGCGTGTCCATCGCCCCACTCTCGCTGTGGCGGATGACAAACTCGTCCGGCAGCGTCGTCCAGCTGAACGGCTGTGTTTCAACGCGATCGATGCGCGCCAGCGGTGGGCAGTCCTGGCGCAGTCTCGCGGTAAAGTCACCCCCACTGCCCGCGAGACGCACCAGGACACCCTCTCCGTCGTTGCAGACGTCGCCTGCCAGCCCCAGCTGCTGCGCAAGCTGCCAGACGAAAGGACGAAATCCTACCCCCTGCACCTTGCCGCGTACCCGAAGCTGTACGCCGTTAACGCGCATCGCAATTTAAAACAACAGCGATGACGAGGTGTCGAACGCCGCGCGGCGGCGTTTTTCGGCACTCATCTGTTCGAGCTTGTCGCGATCGACGCAGACCAGCGCGTGCGTCGGACAGGCTTCCATACACGCCGGACCGGCGTCGCGGTGGTAGCAAAGGTCACATTTATTGGCTTCGGCTTTCTCCGCGCGCACGCTCAGCCCGATACCGCTGTTGCGCACCACCGGGCGAACCACCACCTCCATCGCGCCATACGGACACGCCACCACACAGGTTTTGCACCCGATGCAGCGCTCCTGCATCACATGCACGAAGCCTTTCTCGCGCTTAATCGCCCCGTTCGGACAGACGTTGGCGCACGGCGCGTCTTCGCACTGGCGACAGATAGCGGCGGTAGAAATATTCACACCTTTAATGACGTGGATACGCGGCAGGAAGGTATCAGGAGTGAGAGAGGCGCAATCCTGCTCTGCCTGATGGGACACCACGCACGCCACTTCACAGGTACGGCAACCAATGCATTTGCTGGCATCGGCCATAATAAAACGGTTCATCTGCTTCTCCGGCATAACTGTTATGCGCGAAGCTATTCATAAACCGTGCCAATATTTAATGCATTGATTTTATAGGGAAAATAAAAAGAGAAGGATCTGTCATCGTCATTAGTGACGATGACAGATGTCGACGTCAGCGATGCGGGCCGTCAATGACGGAGTCGCGCAGGATAAGCTCGCCGGAGAAGGTTTGCTGAGGCTTAAACTCGCCGCCGTCGAGCATGAAAATCAGGCGGCTGATGGTCTCCTGGATCATCTCCGTTACCGGAATACGCACGCTAGAGAGGGACGGCACGATATAGGGCGCGATTGCCACGTCGTCAAAGCCAATGACGGACACTGCGCCCGGCGTGGCGACGCCGCTCTCGTGCAGCTGCCTGATGGCGCCAATCGCCATATCGTCGTTACTCGCCACCAGCGCGGTAAACGTTTCGCCGCGGGTGAGCAGCTGAGAGACCGCCGCCGCGCCGCTGGCCGGGTTCCACTTCCCTTCGGCGATCAGCGCGTCGCGAACTGCAATCCCGTGCTGCGCCAGCGCGTCCCTGTAACCGGAAAGACGCTCCACCCCGGTGGGGGAATCCAGCGAGCCAGTGATAAACGCAATCTCCCGGTGGCCTTTCTCAATCAGCTGCGATACCGCGTCCTGACACGACGCTTTATGATCGGACCAGACGCTGTGGCTGCTGTTTTTCCGCAAACGGCGGTTGAGCACCATGATCGGCTGCTCGCATTTCTCAATAATTTCGTCCAGCGCTTCCACGCTCAGAAAACGCGGGTAGATGATTACCGCGTCGCAGCGCATGTCGAGCAGGTACTGGATCGCCTCGCGCTCCTCTTCGGCGCTGTGCTTGCCGTCCGCCAGGATCAGCTGACGCCCCTTCTCTTCCGTCATCCGCGCGGCGTTAAACAGCAGCTCGCTAAAGTAGACCCCATGGTACAGGGTGTTCGTCACCACCAGCCCCAGGGTCTGGGTGCGTTTGGTCGCCAGGTTTCGCGCCAGCAGATTGGGGCGATACCCGCTCTCTTCGATGGCCTGAAACACGCGGTCTTTCGTCTCCTGGCTGACGTAACCGTTCCCCGACAACACCCGGGATACTGTCGCTTTCGACACGCCTGCCCGCTTCGCCACTTCCAGCATCGTGGTCATATTATTATTCCGTCTGAACCTGATGGGCGCAGTGTACTGCACCGCAGAAAAATTGTCGCAGCGGCGTTATCACGCTTTTTACGGCCACGAGTGATCGTCATCACGAAACGAAAAAATGCATAAAAAGTGGTCTTGTTTCATTAAAAGAAACTCATGATGATTATGTGAAACCGGTTTCCTACATTTCACACAACGATAACAGGATCACATCCGATGGCAAAAAATTACGCTGCGCTGGCAAACGACGTTGTCAGCGCGCTGGGCGGTAAAGAGAACATCGTCGCCGTCATCCACTGCATGACGCGCCTGCGCTTCGTTCTGAAAGACGAAAGCCTTACCGACGCCGCACGCCTGAAAAGCATCAGCGGCGTGCTCGGCGTGGTGCGCAACGACAACCAGTGTCAGGTGATCATCGGCAACACCGTGTCCCAGGCATACCGTGAAGTGGTGAGCCTGCTGCCCGCTAACCTGCAACCTGCCGTAGCGGAAGGTCCACAGAAGCTCACGCTGCGCCGGATTGGCGCCGGGATCCTCGACGCGCTGATCGGCACCATGTCTCCGCTGATCCCGGCGATCATCGGCGGGTCGATGGTCAAGCTGCTGGCGATGATCCTTGAGATGACCGGCGTGCTGGGCAAAGGCGACCCGACGCTGACGATCCTGACCGTTATCGGTGACGGCGCGTTCTTCTTCCTGCCGCTGATGGTGGCGGCGTCCGCAGCGGTGAAGTTCAAAACCAACATGTCGCTGGCGATTGCCATCGCGGGCGTACTGGTTCACCCGAGCTTTATCGAACTGATGGCCAAGGCCGCGCAGGGCGAGCACGTTGAGTTCGCCTTCATTCCGGTGACGGCGGTGAAATACACCTACACCGTTATCCCGGCGCTGGTGATGACCTGGTGCCTGTCGTACATCGAACGCTGGGTGGATCGCATTACCCCGGCGGTGACCAAAAACTTCCTCAAGCCGATGCTGATCGTGCTGATTGCCGCCCCGCTCGCCATCGTACTGATTGGCCCGCTGGGGATCTGGATCGGCAGCGCCATCTCCGCGCTGGTCTACACCATTCACGGCTATCTGGGCTGGCTCTCCGTTGCCATTATGGGCGCGCTGTGGCCGCTGCTGGTGATGACAGGGATGCACCGCGTGTTTACGCCGACCATCATCCAGACCATTGCCGAAACGGGCAAAGAAGGGATGGTGATGCCGTCGGAAATCGGCGCCAACCTGTCGCTCGGCGGTTCGTCGCTGGCGGTGGCGTGGAAAACCAAAAACCCGGAACTGCGCCAGACGGCGCTGGCCGCGGCGGCCTCCGCCATCATGGCGGGGATCTCTGAACCGGCCCTGTACGGCGTGGCGGTACGCCTGAAGCGTCCGCTGATTGCGAGCCTGATCAGCGGTTTTATCTGCGGCGCGGTGGCGGGCATGGCCGGTCTTGCCAGCCACTCGATGGCGGCGCCGGGGCTGTTCACCAGCGTGCAGTTCTTCGACCCGGCCAACCCGATGACCATCGTCTGGGTGTTTGGCGTGATGGGTCTGGCGGTGGTGCTGTCGTTTGTGCTGACCCTGCTGTTAGGGTTTGAGGATATCCCGGTAGAAGACGAAGCCGAAAAAGCACGCGCCCTGCAAACCGCACCGGTACAGAACAAAGCAGCAGAAGCATAAACTGAAAGCGAGGTAAGAATGTCTGTTTTTCCACAAGGATTTTTATGGGGCGGCGCGCTTGCCGCCAACCAGAGTGAAGGGGCTTACCGTGAAGGCGGCAAAGGACTGACCACGGTCGATATGATCCCCCACGGCGCAAACCGTCTGGCGGTAAAAGTCGGCAAGGAAAAACGGTTTTCGTTGCGGGACGACGAATTCTACCCGAGCCACGAGGCGATTGATTTTTACCATCGCTACAAAGAAGACATCGCCCTGATGGCGGAGATGGGCTTTACGGTGTTCCGCACCTCGATTGCCTGGAGCCGCCTCTACCCGAACGGCGACGAACCGCTGCCGAATCAGGAAGGCATTGCCTTCTACCGCGCGGTGTTCGAGGAGTGTAAAAAGTACAACATCGAGCCGCTGGTGACGCTCTGCCATTTCGACGTGCCGATGCACCTGGTGACGGAGTACGGCTCCTGGCGCAACCGTAAGATGGTGGATTTCTTCGCCCGCTACGCCCACACCTGCTTTGAAGAATTTAACGGGCTGGTGAAATACTGGCTGACCTTCAACGAAATCAACATCATGCTGCATAGCCCGTTCTCCGGCGCGGGGCTGGTGTTTGAGGAAGGTGAAAACGAAGATCAGGTGAAATACCAGGCCGCGCACCACGAGCTGGTGGCGAGCGCGCTGGCGACCAAAATCGCCCACGAGGTGAACCCGGAAAACCAGGTCGGCTGCATGCTGGCGGGCGGCAATTTCTACCCGTACTCCTGCAAGCCGGAAGACGTGTGGATGGCGCTGGAGAAAGACCGCGAGAACCTGTTCTTTATCGACGTGCAGGCGCGCGGCAGCTATCCGGCCTACTCCGCCCGCGTGTTCCGCGAGAAAGGCGTGGTGATTGTCAAAGACCCCGGCGACGATGAACTGCTGAAAAACACCGTCGACTTTGTCTCGTTCAGCTATTACGCCTCGCGCTGCGCGTCGGCGGACATGAACGCGGGCAACACCAGCGCGGCGAACATCGTGAAGTCCCTGCGTAACCCACACATTCAGGTGAGCGAGTGGGGCTGGGGCATCGACCCGCTCGGCCTGCGCATCACCATGAACATGATGTACGACCGCTACCAGAAGCCGCTGTTCCTGGTGGAAAACGGCCTGGGGGCGAAGGACGTCATTGATGAAAACGGCGAGATCAACGACGACTACCGCATCAGCTACCTGCGCGAGCATATCCGCGCGATGGGCGACGCGATTGAGGACGGCGTACCGCTGCTGGGCTACACCACCTGGGGCTGCATTGATCTGGTATCGGCCTCAACGGGGGAAATGAGCAAGCGCTACGGGTTTGTGTACGTCGACCGGGACGACGCCGGAAACGGCACGCTGGACCGCAAGCGCAAGAAATCGTTCTGGTGGTATAAGAAGGTGATTGCGAGTAACGGGGGGGATCTGGAGTAGCCTGTTGCCCTCACCCCAGCCCTCTCCCTGTGGGAGAGGGAGATGGGTTTGGTAGGCCGGGTAAGGCGAAGCCGCCACCCGGCACTGCTCAGAACTGAGAAAAACCCCCGTCCCCAACCCACCCTGCAAGCCGTGAATACACCACGTCCACCGCCTCTTTCACCGGCGGCGTCATCGGATAATAAAACCCGACGATGTCCGGCTGAATGCCCAAAAACAGCACCTCGCCCACGTCGTCTTTAATCTGATCGACCAGGTAGTTCAGCGGCATATTGTGGGTGGTCATCATAAACATCTCGGCGATGTCGTCCGGGTCAATCAGGCGGATCTCGCCGGGGTTGAGCCCCATATCGGTGGCATCGACGATTAACAGCCTGTCCGGACGCAGCTCGCGAATGGCGACCACATCGTTTTCCGGCGCGCTGCCGCCGTCAATCACCACCCAGTTGCCCGGCGGGTTTGCGGCGCACAGTTCCGCCAGCAGCGGGCCCGCGCCGTCGTCGCCCATCATGCTGTTGCCGACACACAGTAAAACGTCAGTCACGTAATCTCCTCACCATCAGGTAGATGGCGCTCTCCTGATGAATATCGTGCAGCATGCCGAGCAGCGTTTTGCTCCACGCCTGCTGCGCCGGGGTTTGTACGCTCAGCGCCGCGTCAAAGGCGTTAGCGAGCATCGTGATGTGGTTGGCGTCGATCACGATCTCGCCGTACTTCGGCACGCCTTCCATTTTGCGCCGCGCCGCGCTGCCCTCCTCCAGCGTGGCGATCCACGCCAGGTATTCCGGCCACGGGCAGCTCAGCGCCGTTTCAAGGCAGTCGATCACCCCGAGGTGATGCCCAATCGCCAGGCTGTAATAGACCACCTGCTGCGCCGCATCCGGCGTGGCATCGTTCTCATCAATAAACTTACGGCTCAGCTGGCTGAACACCACCGTTTCACTCATCTGATACGCGCCTCATCCACAATGCTGTTCAGGTTCGCCACGATCTCATTGAGACGCGGATCGTTCTCGGCCTCCAGCCAGCGCGCTACCTGATGGTCTCCCTGGCCCAGCAGACGCAGGTAATCGTCGGCAATCTGGCGTCCGTAGCGGTAGCCCGCCAGCCTGCGCGCCGTGCGGTCGATCTTCACCCGCAGCGGCTGCACCATATCCGGGTGCAGGAGAGTGGCTGGCTGGTTGTCCAGCTCGCCCGGCTCGCGAGCGTGGATCTTCTGCTCCAGCAGGCCGAGCGCCATTGCAAAACCGTACAGCGTGGCGGCGGGCGTCGGCGGGCAGCCCGGAATGTAGACGTCCACCGGCACGATTTTGTCGGTGCCGCCCCAGACGCAGTAAAGATCGTGGAAGATGCCGCCGCTGTTGCCGCAGGCGCCGTACGAGATACAGATTTTCGGATCCGGCGCAGACTGCCAGGCGCGCAGCGCAGGCGAGCGCATCGCGCGGGTGACCGCGCCGGTGAACAGCAGGATATCCGCGTGGCGCGGGGACGGCACCACTTTGATGCCGAAGCGTTCGGCGTCAAACAGCGGCGACAGCGTAGCGAAGATCTCAATCTCGCAGCCGTTGCAGCCGCCGCAGTCCACGCGATAGACGTAGGCCGAGCGTTTGATTTTTTTCAGCAGCGACGCCTTCATGCTGGCGATGGACTCCTCCACCGTCAGCGGCACCGGAATGCCGTTAGCGTCGCGCGGGCCGAGTAAGTTTTCCATCAGCTGGCCTCTCTCATATGGCGGGTTAAATCGATGCGATCAGACGGCAGCAGGCACTTCTGACGCTTGCACTCCGGGCAGGTTTCGAAGCTTTCACGGTGATGCTCCGCGCGGACGTCGCCGTTGTGCTTCAGCAGCGCAATGGCGTAGTCGATCTCTTTTTGCACGGCGAACGGACGCTTGCAGACGCGGCAGTTGCACAGCGCAAAGCGCGACTGCTGGAGGAAATCCTCTTTTTTCCACACCGCCAGCTCGTACTCCTGAGACAGGCGAATGGCGACCGTCGGGCAGACCTCCTCGCAGCGGCCGCAGAAGATGCAGCGCCCGAGGTTAAACTGCCAGGCCAGCTCGCCGGTTTTCAGGTCCGTTTCCACCGTTAAGGCATTCGACGGGCAGGCGTTGACGCAGGCCGCGCAGCCGATGCACTGCTGTGGGTTGTGCTCCGGCTTGCCGCGAAAGTTTTTATCCACCGGGATCGGCTCCAGCGGATAACTGCTGGTCTGCGCGCCGGTTTTGATCACTTTTTTGATGAAGGTAAACATGGCGAATCCTTATTTCAGCGGCGAGTTCTTACGCTCGATGCTGTAGCGCTCAAGCTCTTTGTACGGCACCACCTGGCTTTTCTTCTTGCGCACGTCCACGACGGTCATGCGGTCGGTGCAGGAGTAGCACGGGTCGAGGCTGCCGATGATCAGCGGCGCGTCAGAGACGGTGTTGCCGCGCAGCATGTAGCGCAGGGTTGGCCAGTTGGCGTAGGTCGCCGCGCGGCAGCGCCAGCGGTAGAGCTTCTGGTTGTCGCCGGTCATGCTCCAGTGGATGTCGTCCCCGCGTGGCGCTTCGGCAAAGCCGAGGGCAAAGCGGTTTGGAATGTAGGTGAAGCCCTCCACCATCAGCGGGCCGCCCGGCAGGTTATCGAGGCCAAAGTCGATCATGTTCAGCGCGGTGAATACTTCGTTGATGCGCACCTTCAGGCGGGAGATGACGTCGCAGCCCTGCTCGCTGTGCACGGTCATCGGCAGCAGGCCGTAGCCGACGAACGGGTGATCGGCGCGGGTATCGCGGGCGTGGCCGCTGGCGCGCACCATCGGACCGACGTTGCTGAAGTCGCGGGCGATCTCCGGATCAAGACGGCCGATGCCGACGGTGCGCTGCTCGATGTTGGGCGTGCTGAGCAGCATGTCCACCAGCTCCTGCACGTCCCGACGCATCTGCTGCGCCAGCTGGCGGGTCTGGATCATGTCGTCCTTCAGCAGGTCGCGGCGGATCCCGCCGATCAGGTTCAGGCCGTAGGTTTTACGCGCCCCGGTAAGGATCTCCGCCATCTTCATCGACGCCTCGCGCACGCGGAAGAACTGCATAAACCCGGAGTCAAAGCCGACGAAGTGGCAGGCCAGGCCGAGGTTGAGCAGGTGCGAGTGCAGGCGCTCCACCTCCAGCAGAATGGCGCGGATCATCTGCGCGCGTTCCGGCACCACGATCCCCATGCCGTTTTCCACCGAGGTGGTGTAGGCGGTGCTGTGGGCAAAGCCGCAGATGCCGCACACGCGGTCAGAGAGGAACGTGACTTCGTTGTAGCCCATGCGGGTCTCCGCCAGCTTCTCCATGCCGCGGTGGACGTAGAACAGGCGGTAGTCGGCGTCGATAATGTTCTCGCCGTCGACGAACAGGCGGAAGTGGCCCGGTTCGTCGGAGGTGACGTGCAGCGGGCCAATCGGCACCACGTTATTCTTCTTGCTGCCCAGCTCGTTGATGAACTCGTAGGTTTCGCTGTCGGTGGTCGGGGCCGGACGCTGGCGGTAGTCCATGCTGTCCTTGCGCAGCGGATAGAGTTCATCCGGCCAGTCGTCCGGCAGCACCAGGCGGCGCTCGTCCGGCAGGCCAACCGGCACCAGACCATACATATCGCGCACTTCGCGCTCGCCCCAGACGGCGGCAGGCACGCGCGGCGTGACGGAGGGGTATTCCGGTTTAGCCGGATCGACCTCTACGCGCACGGTGAGCCAGCACTTCTCCCCCTGCTCCATCGACATCACGTAGTACACCGCATAGTTGCCGCACAGCTGGCGCTCGTCGTTGCCGAACAGCACCGACAGCCAGCCGCCCTGCTGGTAGTACAGAAACTCCACCACTTCCGGCAGATAGTTCACCTTAATGGTGACGGTGATCTGGTCTTTGGTTTGCCAGGACTCCTCAAGCACCACGCCCGGGAAAGCCTGATGCAATGCGGCGAGATACTGCTGACCTTTCTTTTCTTCAGACATAAACACTCTCTTTAATCACGCCACCAGCAAGGAGACGAACGCTAAAAATGCAAAACCAAAACCGGCCCAGGTGATGCGTGACGTTTCGACAAAACGCAGGCGCGCCATGCTGTTTTCAAACAGGGCAATCACCAGCACGCCGATAAGCAGCTTGAGCACAGCCACCACCACGGCCAGCAGCAGGCCGCCCGCAGAGAAGTGCGTCATCTGCCCCCACGGGAAGAAAACGCCGACGAACATCTGCAACACCACCAGCTGCTTGAGGCTGATGCCCCACTTCAGCACCGCAAAGCCGTAGCCGCTGTACTCGGTGAGCGGCCCCTCCTGTAATTCCTGCTCCGCTTCCGCGAGATCGAACGGCAGCTTGCCCATCTCGATAAAGGTGGCGAACGCGCAGGCGCAGAGCGCCAGCACCAGCGGGAGCGAACGTGAAACCGGCCAGTGGTAAACGGTGTCGGTGATAAAACTGATGTGGGTCGAGCCTGCAACCTGCGCGGCGACCCACAGCCCCAGCAGCAGAATTGGCTCAACCAGCACGCCGAGCATCGCCTCGCGGCTGGCGCCGATACCCGTAAACGGGCTGCCGGTATCCAGGCCCGCAATCGCAAAGAAGAAACGCGCGATGGCGAAGAGGTAGATCAGCGTTATCAGATCGCCCAGCACCGGCAGCGGCGAAGCCACCGTCACCACCGGCAGCGCGGTGGCGATGGTCAGCATCACGCCCACCATCACGAACGGCGTCAGGCGGAACACCCAGCCTGCGGCATCCGGCGCGACGCTCTGACGGGAAAGCAGTTTGAAGAGATCGCGGTACTCCTGGAGCACGCCAGGCCCGCGACGGTTGTGCAGCCGGGCGCGCGCCACGCGCGTGATGCCCGACAGCAGCGGCGCGGCGGCGAACAGCACCAGCGCCTGAAGAATTGCCAGTAACAGACTCATGTCAGGCTCCTCGTGAAATGACAATCACCACCAGCACCGCCAGCTCGATCAGCGCTAGGCGGCGGAACAGCACGGGCACGGCGGCACCATGCCAGCCCGGCACCCAGCCCACCGGGTTCAGCCAGTGGCGCAGCTTCAGCACGGCGGCAAAGTTTTCCTTCACCGGCATGGCGAAACCGTGGGCGGTGATGACCATCGACTGCTCGTGTTCGTAGCCGCAGGCCCACGCCGCGCCGCGCGAGCGGGAGGCGAGACGGTCGCGTCTGAAGAACAGCATCAGCACGAACGGCAGGAGCGGCGCAGCAATCAGCAGCAGCGCCATCATCGGCTGGGAAACGACGGTATGCGCCGTGACCAGCGGCAGCGGAATGGCGTGGCCCAGCAGCGGCAGCAGCCACGGCGCGGCGACGCCGCCCGCGATGCAGCACAGCGCCAGTGCGACCACGCTGGTGGCCATCAGTACCGGGGCGCAGCAGGCGTTCTCCGCTTCGCGGGTGCGCGGCGCGCCCAGGAAGGTGACGCCGTAAACCTTCGCCATACACATCACCGCCAGCGCGCCGGTGATCGCCAGGCCCACCGCCAGCAGCGGGCCGAGTAAACGCCCGATAAACGCCTCGCTCTGGCCGAGGGCGAAGAAGGACTGATAAATCACCCACTCGCCGGCAAAGCCGTTCAGCGGCGGCAGCGCGGCCATCGCCATCAGCCCGACCAGCATCGCCAGTGAAATCATCGGCATTTTTTTGCCAATCCCACCGAGCTTTTCAATATCGCGGTGCCCGGTGCGGAACCAGACGCTGCCCGCGCCGAGGAACAGGGTGCTTTTAAACAGGCTGTGGTTGATAAGGTGATACAGACCGCCAATAAACCCGGCGGCAATCAGCGCCGGCTGGTTGAGCGCCAGCCCGGTGACGCCCGCGCCCATGCCGAGCAGGATAATCCCGATGTTCTCGAGGGTGTGGTACGCCAGCAGAC
Source organism: Enterobacter cloacae complex sp. 6730903 (assembly GCF_048283985.1). NCBI lineage: Bacteria > Pseudomonadati > Pseudomonadota > Gammaproteobacteria > Enterobacterales > Enterobacteriaceae > Enterobacter > Enterobacter cloacae complex sp. 6730903. The sequence continues at coordinate 39,850 of NZ_JBLVXX010000017.1, forward strand.
GCTGGATGTTGTGCTCCATCAGCGCGTAGAGGCCACCGACGAACGCGGTGATCATCCCCGCAATCAGCAGCGCCACGCCCCACCACAGCGGCGGCTGACCGCCCGTCAGGGTTATCATCAGGATGCCGAACAGACCGACCTTCATCACCACGGTAGAGAACAGCGCAGCGGCGGGGGCTGAGGCATTGGCATGCGCCTGCGGCACCCAGCCGTGCAGCGGGATAATCCCGGCCAGCAGGCCAAAACCGACTACGCCCAACAGCCAGACGTCGTTGCCCAGCGGCTGACCGTTAAGCGCGGCAAAATCCAGCGTGCCGAAACGCTGCCACACCAGCCAGCAGGCCAGCGCCAGCAGCAGCGTGCCGAGACGTCCCAGCGCAAACCACAGCTTGCCGGAGGCGCTGCATCCGGTCAGGAACACGCCGCACAGGGCCATGATTTCTGCCATCACCACCAGCGCGCCGAGGTTGCTGGCGACAACGGTACAGACCGCGGCAGCCATCAACAGGTTAACCAGCAGGCCGTTAGCTTTGGTGTGCTGATGGCGGTGCCAGTCGATATTAAACAGGCTGATAAACAGCCCGCACAGGCCAAAGGTTATCAGCCAGATGGCGTTCAGCGGCGTAAGCTCAACGGCGTGGTGAATCAGCGGGATGAGGGTGTCGACGGACTGGCCGTCGATCAGGACAACCCCGCCCGCCGCCAGCGTCATCAGGCTGCCGACCGCCCCGCCGATACCGGCGATCGCGCCGCTCAGCGTTTTATGGAAGGAGAGGAGCAGCGCCAGGACAGCGGCGGCGGCAAACCAGGCCACGCCGCTGGTCATCATAACTATCGCGTTCATTTCGCCCCCTCGTTAAGCGCCCGCAGCAGCGAAAGATCGCCGACGTCGGTATTGATGGTCAGCTCGCGCTTGCGTTTGCTGGTGCGAGCGATATCGCGGATGTTGACCAGGACCAGCGCCCGGGTCGGGCAGGTCCGCACGCAGGCCGGACCCTGCTCATCGAAGCTGCACAGGTCGCACTTCACCGCAACGGCGCGAATGCCCGGCACCCAGTCCAGCAGCGTACTCACGCGTGCCGGAGCCGGCGGCGCAGGCGGCGCTTTCGGGGTATTGGCATTCGCCGGAATATGCAGCGGACGGCTGCCGGAAAACTCAATGGCGCCGAACGGACAGGCGATGCCGCACAGCTTGCAGCTCACGCACAGGCTTTCGTTCAGCTGTACCGCGCCGTCAACGCGGGTGATGGCATTGACAGGACAGACGCCCGCGCACGGGGCGTCTTCACAGTGGTGACAGAGCTGCGGGGCAGACTCTTTCTCATTACGCATGACGCGCAGGCGCGGCATGGACTGTAGCCCGTGCAGGCGGTGCGTTTCCGAGCACGCCGCCTCACAGGTCCGACAGCCAATACAGACCGTCGAGTCAGCAATTACAAAACGGTTCACCGGGTCATCCTCTGGTGATGGTCATTTTTGACGAAAAAACTGTCTTATCGACACTTCTCGACACTCGTTTTTCAGGCCACGTTCGCGGAGGATTTTCCGTCGATCAGCTGTTTCAGGTTGACTGGCCGATCGTGCTCAACGGCGGCGTAGAGGCCGTTATAAACCGGCGCGATTTTCTCCAGATAGTGCTCCAGCACCTGCTGGCGATCGCGGTTGCTGACGTGACCGTCCACCATGCCGTCCGCCATCAGCTGCGCCCGGGCGATGCAGTGCCTGTCGCCCTCTTTCGTCTCGACGTAGTACTCAATCGTGTGGCTGTTGAAGGTCTCCGCCAGGGTGACGTAAATCGTAAAGTGACCGAACAGAACAAAACGCATATCCCCCTGCGCCGCACAGCTCATGGCGTGATGCAGATGGGCCTTCGACAGCGTAATCCCCTGGATCAGTGAATTGCAGTACAGGTGCCATTGCTCCTGGAGCTGCTGGTGACGTTGCGCAATGTAATCCGCTTTTTCGCTAATTTCCCAAATAGTCATAAAAGGTATCCGGTTAATGGAGTTAGCGGCTGTTAAGCAGATTTCGTGCCAGTTTTTAATTTATTGATTTAAATGAATTTTAAAGAGATGCGTACTGTCATCGCCGCGGTGTCGACGTGTCATTTCGACAGCGTTGACATCGTCACGCCGTAACGCAAATCAAGCTGGCACCGTTATTGCATTGAAGGGGCAATTCATTAAGGAGGCGTCATGCACGAGATCACCCTCTGCCAGCGGGCACTGGAACTTATCGACCAGCAGGCAGTGCAAAACCACGCGAAACGCGTCACCGGCGTCTGGCTGAAGGTCGGGGCGTTTTCCTGCGTCGAGACCAGCGCCCTCACCTTCTGTTTTGAGCTGGTGTGCCGCGGCACGCTGGCGGAAGGCTGCGAGCTGCATATTGAAGAGCAGCAGGCAGAGTGCTGGTGCGAGCAGTGTCAGGAGTACGTCACGCTGCTGTCATCGAAGGTGCAGCGCTGTCCGCAGTGCCAGAGCAGCGGGCTGCGCATCGTGGCGGATGACGGTATGCAGATCCAACGCCTCGAAATCGAGAAGGAGTAATGTATGTGTAGTACCTGCGGTTGCGCTGAAGGCAACCTGTATATAGAAGGGGATGAACACCGTCCCCACTCCGCGTTTCGCTCCGCGCCCTTTTCCCCTGCCCCGCGTCCCGCGGCGGCACTGACCGGCATCACCTTTACCCCGCAGCGTTCCGACGCGGGCGACCTGCATTACGGCCACGGCGAAGCGGGTACGCATGCGCCGGGCATCAGCCAGCGCCAGATGCTGGAGGTGGAGATCAACGTGCTGGACAAGAATAACCAGCTCGCCGCCCGCAATCGCGCCCGCTTTGCCGCGCGCGAACAGCTGGTGCTGAACCTGGTCTCCAGCCCCGGCTCCGGTAAAACCACGCTGCTGACCGAAACCCTTAAACGTCTGAACGAACGCGTCTCCTGCGCCGTGATCGAAGGTGACCAGCAAACGGTAAACGACGCGGCGCGCATCCGCGAAACCGGTACGCCTGCGATTCAGGTCAACACCGGGAAAGGGTGCCACCTGGATGCGCAGATGATTGCCGACGCCGCCCCGCGCCTGCCGCTGGCGGATAACGGCATCCTGTTTATTGAAAACGTCGGCAACCTGGTCTGCCCGGCAAGCTTCGACCTCGGCGAGCGGCATAAAGTGGCGGTGCTCTCCGTGACCGAAGGGGAAGACAAGCCGCTTAAATATCCGCATATGTTTGCCGCCGCCTCCCTCATGCTGCTGAACAAGGTCGACCTGCTGCCGTACCTGAATTTCGACGTGGATAAGTGCCTGGCTTACGCCCGGGAAGTGAACCCGGACATTGAGATCCTGCTGGTTTCCGCCACGCGCGGCGACGGGATGGACGCCTGGCTGAACTGGCTGGAGAACGAACGATGTGCATAGGCGTCCCCGGACAAATTCATTCCATCGACGGCAATCAGGCCAAAGTGGAGGTCTGCGGCATCCTGCGCGATGTCGACCTGACGCTGGTAGGCAGCCACGATGAGACCGGCGCATCGCGTCTCGGCCAGTGGGTGCTGGTCCACGTGGGTTTTGCCATGAGCGTGATTAATGAGGAAGAAGCCCGCGATACGCTGGACGCGCTACAGAATATGTTCGATGTCGAGCCGGACGTAGGCGCCCTGCTGTATGGCGAGGAGCGATAACACATGCGTTACGTTGATGAATATCGCGCGCCGGAGCAGGTGTTGCAGCTTATCGATCGCCTGAAAACCCGCGCGTCCCTGCTGGACTACACGAAAGAAAAACCGCTGCGGATCATGGAGGTGTGCGGCGGACACACCCACGCCATCTTTAAATTTGGCCTCGACCAGCTGCTGCCGGAGAACATCGAGTTTATCCACGGCCCCGGCTGCCCGGTGTGCGTGCTGCCGATGGGGCGCATCGACAGCTGTCTCGACATCGCCAGCCGTCCCGGTGTGATTTTTTGCACCTTTGGCGACGCCATGCGCGTACCGGGAAAAAATGGCTCGCTGCTCCAGGCGAAGGCGCGCGGCGCGGACGTGCGGATCGTCTACTCACCGATGGATGCCCTGACGCTGGCGATGGCTAATCCTGAGCGTAAGGTCGTCTTTTTCGGGCTGGGTTTTGAAACCACCATGCCCGCCACCGCCATTACCCTCCAGCAGGCGAAAGCCCGCAACGTCACTAACTTTTACTTTTTCTGCCAGCACATCACGCTTATTCCCACGCTGCGCAGCCTGCTTGAAGCGCCGGATAACGGTATCGACGCGTTTCTGGCGCCAGGCCACGTCAGCATGGTGATCGGCACAGAAGCCTACGGTTTTATCGCTGAACAGTACAATCGTCCGTTAGTGGTGGCTGGTTTCGAGCCAGTTGATCTACTGCAAGGCGTGACCATGCTGGTTGAGCAGAAAATAGCGGCCCTGAGTGCGGTGGAAAATCAGTATCGCCGCGTGGTGCCCGATGCAGGTAACAGACGGGCACAGCAGGCAATAGCCGACGTGTTTAGCGTCGAAGGCGACAGCGAGTGGCGCGGACTGGGGCTGATTGCCGAATCCGGCGTGCACCTGACGCCCGCGTATCGCGCCTTCGACGCCGAAGCGCATTTCCGCCCGCAACCGCAGCAGGTGTGCGACGATCCCCGCGCCCGCTGTGGCGACGTACTCACCGGCAAATGCAAACCTCATCACTGCCCGTTATTTGGCAACGCCTGTAACCCGCAAACCGCGTTTGGCGCGCTGATGGTCTCTTCCGAAGGGGCATGCGCCGCGTGGTATCACTATCGCAACCAGGAGTGTGAAGCATGAACACGGTGGAAATGGCGCACGGAAGCGGTGGACAGGCGATGCAGCAGCTGATTAACCGGCTGTTTATGGAAGCCTTTAATAACCCCTGGCTCGCCGAGCAGGAAGATCAGGCGCGTATTGACCTCGCGACCCTGACCGCACACGGCGACAGGCTGGCCTTCTCTACCGACAGCTACGTGATTGACCCGCTGTTCTTCCCGGGAGGCGATATCGGCAAGCTCGCCGTCTGCGGCACGGCAAACGACGTCGCCGTCAGCGGCGCGATCCCCCGCTACCTCTCCTGCGGGTTTATCCTCGAAGAAGGGTTACCGATGGAGACGCTCACGGCGGTGGTGAACAGCATGGCGCACACCGCCCGCGAGGCGGGGATCGCCATCGTCACCGGGGATACCAAGGTGGTGCAGCGCGGCGCGGCGGATAAGCTCTTCATCAACACCGCCGGGATGGGGGCGATCCCTGCCGACATTCACTGGGGCGCGCAGCAGCTTTGCGCAGGCGACGTGCTGATTGTCAGCGGCACGCTGGGCTGCCACGGGGCAACCATCCTGAACCTGCGTGAAGGCCTGGGGCTGGACGGGGAACTTCGCAGTGACTGTGCGGTACTCACGCCGCTGATCCAGACGCTGCGCGACATGCCGGGCGTAAAAGCCTTGCGCGACGCCACGCGGGGCGGCGTGAATGCCGTGGTGCACGAGTTCGCGGCAAGCTGCGGGTGCGGGATTGAGCTGACCGAGCGCGGCCTGCCTGTAAAAGCTGCCGTGCGCGGGCTGTGCGAACTATTAGGGCTAGACCCGCTTAACTTTGCCAATGAGGGCAAGCTGGTGATCGGCGTGGAACGCGCGTCGGCGGAAGCCGTACTTGCACAGCTGCGCGCGCATCCATTAGGGAAAGACGCGGCCATCATCGGCGACGTGGTTGAGCGCAAAGGGGTGCGCCTGACCGGGCTTTACGGCGTGAAGCGCACGCTGGATCTGCCGCACGCTGAACCGTTACCCCGAATTTGCTAGACCGCGCCAAAAGCGGTCAGCGCTGAATTTCTCTTTTTGCCAGTTTCTATTGGAAAGCAACAATGCCGTATACACCGATGAGCGATCTTGGACAGCAGGGCCTGTTTGACATCACGCGCACACTTTTACAACAGCCCGATCTCGGCGCGCTGAGCGATGCCCTGACGCGGCTGGTCAGGCAATCAGCGCTGGCGGACAGCGCCGCCATTGTGCTCTGGCATAGCGCAACCCACCGCGCGAGCTATTTCTCAACGCGTGATAACGGCAAAATCTTCGAATATGAAGATGAAACGTTTCTGGCCCACGGCCCGGTGCGGCGCATTCTCTCCCGCCCGGAAGCGCTGCACTGCAATTTTGACCAGTTTCGCCAGGCCTGGCCGAAGCTGGCAGAAAGCAACCTTTACCACCCGTTCGGCCACTACAGCATGCTGCCGCTGGCGGTGGAAGGGCAAATTTTTGGCGGCTGCGAGTTTATCCGCGATACCGACCAGCCCTGGAGCGAGGCGGAGTACGAACGCCTGCACACCTTTACCCAGATTGTGGCCGTTGTCGCGGAGCAGATCCAAAGCCGCGTCACCAATAACGTGGACTACGACCTGCTGAGCCGCGAGCGCGATAACTTCCGCATTCTGGTTGCCATCACCAACGCCGTGCTCTCCCGCCTGGACATGGATGAGCTGGTCAGCGAAGTGTCAAAAGAGATCCATCACTATTTTAAAATCGATGCCATCAGCATTGCGCTACGCGGCAACCGGAAAGGCAAGCTGAACATCTACTCCACCCACTATCTTGATGAAGCTAACCCGGCGCACGAGCAGAGCGAAGTGGATGAAGCGGGAACGCTGTCCGAGCGGGTATTTAAAAGCAAAGAGATCCTGCTGCTCAATCTCAATGAACAGGATCCGGTAGCCCCCTACGAGCGGATGCTGTTCAACACCTGGGGCAACAAGATCCAGACCCTGTGTCTGCTGCCGCTGATGTCCGGCAACACCATGCTCGGGGTGCTTAAACTTGCGCAGTGTGATGAAGCCGTATTTACCACTGCCAACCTGAAGCTGCTGCGCCAGATCGCCGAGCGTATCTCCATTGCGCTGGATAACGCCCTCGCCTATCAGGAGATCCATCGCCTGAAGGAGCGGCTGGTGGACGAAAACCTGGCGCTGACCGAGCAGCTCAACAACGTGGACAGCGAGTTTGGCGAAATCATCGGGCGCAGCGATGCCATGTACAGCGTGCTCAAGCAGGTGGAAATGGTGGCGCAGAGCGACAGCACGGTGCTGATCCTCGGTGAAACCGGCACCGGGAAAGAGCTGATTGCCCGGGCGATCCATAACCTGAGCAACCGCAACAGCCGCCGGATGGTGAAGATGAACTGCGCGGCGATGCCTGCGGGCTTACTGGAAAGCGACCTGTTCGGCCACGAGCGCGGCGCGTTTACCGGCGCCAGCAGCCAGCGGCTGGGCCGTTTTGAACTGGCGGATAAAAGCTCGTTGTTCCTCGACGAAGTGGGCGATATGCCGCTGGAGCTTCAGCCCAAGCTGCTGCGCGTTTTGCAGGAGCAGGAGTTCGAGCGCCTCGGCAGCAACAAGCTGATCCAGACCGACGTGCGTCTGATTGCCGCCACCAACCGCGATCTGAAAAAAATGGTCGCCGACCGCGAGTTTCGCAGCGATCTTTACTATCGCCTGAACGTCTTCCCGATCTGCCTGCCGCCGCTGCGCGAGCGCCCGGAAGATATTCCGCTGCTGGTGAAAGCCTTTACCGCGAAGATTGCCCGCCGGATGGGGCGAAATATCGACAGTATTCCTGCCGAAACGCTACGCACCCTCTCGGCGATGGAGTGGCCGGGGAACGTGCGCGAGCTGGAAAACGTCATTGAGCGCGCGGTCCTGCTGACGCGCGGGAACGTGCTCCAGCTCTCTCTGCCAGAGGTTACTCTCTCTGAAACGACCGTGACCGCAACCGAGCCTGCGAAAGAGGGAGAAGATGAATATCAGCGCATTATGCGAGTGCTGAAGGAGACCAACGGCGTAGTGGCCGGACCGAAAGGTGCGGCGCAACGGCTGGGGCTGAAGCGTACCACCCTGCTCTCGCGCATGAAGCGTCTGGGAATCGATAAAGAGAGCCTGAATTAACCCGTCATTCCGGCGGCGTATATGGCGCCGCCTTTCATCACGCTGCGTAATTGTCCCACATTGACACAATATATTTTCCTCTGTATAAAATTCCGCCTTAATAATGCGTTTCATTTGCATCAAAATAATTTTAATGAAGGGTAGCGTTTAATGAAAAAGGTTCTCTGCGCGTTAGGCCTGGCGGTTGCATCAATGAGTACAGCTCTGGCTACCACGTACCCGCTGACGATAGAAAACTGCGGGTATAAAGAAACCTTCACCAAAGCGCCGGAACGCGTTGTGGCCCTGGGTCAGAATACCGTCGAGATCCTGCTTCTGTTGGGTCTGGAAGATAAGGTGAAAGCCAGCGCGTTCTGGCCGACCAAAGTATTGCCGCAGCTGGCTGAGCAAAACGCCAAAATCAAAACCCTGACCGTCGAAATTCCGACGCTTGAATCCATTCTTGCGCAAAACCCTGATTTTGTTCCTGCTCAGCTGCCGCTGCTGCTCGGGCCGGAAAGTAAGGTCGCGAAACGCGAAGACCTGGCCACCGTTGGGGTAAACAGCTATTTATCTCCGGGCATGTGCGCCACCAAAAAAGCCGCAGGGGACATGTACGGCAGCCGCCAGACGCTATGGGATATGACCTACCTTTATCAAGAGATTGAAGATTTCGCGAAGATTTTCAACGTGGAAGCGCGCGGTCAGGCCGTTATCGCAGACTTCAAAAAACGTGAAGCCGACCTGCGCCAGGAATTTGGCAAAAACAAGAAAGACCTCTCCTTTGTTTTCTGGTTCTCAAGCTCCTCACCTTCGGCTGATGCCTATGTCGGCGGCAAAAACAGCGCCTCTGGCTTTATTGCTAACGTGCTGGGCGGCCATAACGCCATTACCTCTGAGACCGAATGGCCGACCGTCGGCTGGGAAAGCATTATTGCCGCTAATCCGGACGTGATTGTGGTCTCCAGCCTGGATCGTAACCGCTGGGCGCTGGACAACGCCGAAGAAAAAATCAAATTCCTGAAAAGCGATCCAGCCGTCAGCCAGATGGAGGCGGTGAAGAAAGGTCATATTGTGGTGATGGACGGCCAGGCCATGAACCCGACGATTCGCACGCTTTACGGTGCTGAGCAGGTCGGCGAACAGCTCAGAAAACTGGGACTGAACTGATGACCACCGCCGTGCTTCAGATGCGGCAGGGGGTGCTCCTGACCACATCATGCCTGCTCGCCTTCGTACTGTTGTTTCTGGTGATCGCCCTTGGCGTCAGCATCGGTGAGTTGTCTATCCCGCTCAATAACGTGTTCTACGCCATCAGCAATAAGCTGGGGCTGACCAATGTTCCGCTTAACCGCATCTATGAGAGCGTCATCTGGGACTTTCGCCTGAGCCGCGCGCTGGTGGCGGCCTGCTGCGGAGCCGGGTTGGCCATCTGCGGGGCCGTGCTGCAAAGCCTTTTGAAGAATGCGTTGGCGGAACCTTACGTGCTCGGCGTGTCGGCGGGAGCGTCAACCGGGGCGGTGTCGGTCGTCGTATTGGGGATTGGCAGCGGCGCGGTGTCGCTTTCTGCGGGCGCGTTTGCCGGAGCCTTCGCCGCCTTTGCCTTCGTCGCCTTCCTGACCAACGGCGCGCGCGGCGGCAATGAACGCACGATCCTGGCGGGCGTAGCGGCCTCTCAGCTGTTTAACGCCATTACCGCCTATACCATCAGCACCTCTGCCAGCGCGCAACAGGCGCGCGACGTGATGTTCTGGCTGCTGGGCAGCTTTAGCGGCGTACGCTGGCCGGAATTCCAGCTGGCGCTGGTGGTGGTGCTGGCGGGGCTGGCCGTCTGTCTTTATTATTCCCGTGCGCTGGACGCCTTTACGTTCGGTGATGATGCCGCCGCCTCGTTGGGCATTGCCGTGCCCTGGGTGCGCCTGGCCTTGTTCACCACCACCGCCCTGATCACCGCGACCATTGTCAGCATGGCGGGCTCTATTGGTTTTGTCGGACTGGTCGTGCCGCACGTTATGCGTTTCCTGTTCGGGCCGCTGCACCGCACGCTGCTGATAGCCAGCGCGCTGGCGGGGGCGATCCTGATGGTGCTGGCCGACATCGCCTCGCGGATGCTGATTGCCCCGCAAAGTCTGCCGGTTGGCGTCGTTACCGCACTGGTGGGCGTACCGTTCTTCGCCGTGATTATCTACCGCTCAAGGAACAAATGATGAGCATCTGCGCCGACAATATCACCTGGAAGGTAGGTAAAAAGGTTATCGTGAACCATGTTTCGCTGAAGGTTTCGCGGGGCGAAACGGTGGGCCTGCTTGGCCCTAACGGCTGTGGTAAATCCTCGCTGTTGCGCATACTGGCAGGTCTGCGTCGCCCGGATGCCGGGTGCGTGACGCTGGACGGACAGGACATTGCCCGCATTGCCAAAAAGCAGCTGGCGCGCCGCGTGGCGTTTGTTGAACAGCACGGAATGACCGACGCCAATATGCGCGTGCGCGACGTCGTCAAACTGGGGCGTATTCCGCACCATTCTCCTTTCTCGAACTGGAGCGCGCAGGATGACGAAACCGTCACCGCCGCCCTGCAACGCGTGGATATGCTGGATCGCAGCGAACAGGGCTGGCTGAGCTTGTCCGGCGGCGAGCGTCAGCGGGAACATATCGCCCGCGCCCTGGCGCAAACGCCTACTGAGATCCTGCTTGATGAACCGACCAACCACCTGGACATTCATCACCAGATGCAGCTCATGCAGCTTATCAGTGAGCTGCCGGTAACCAGCATCGTCGCCATTCACGATCTTAATCACGCGTCCATGTTCTGCGATTCGCTGATTGTGATGCAGCAAGGGCAGATTGTGGCAACCGGAACGCCGCAGGAAATCTTATCCGAGGAACTACTCTGGGACGTCTTCAGAGTGAAAACCAGAATCGAGATCTCGCCGTACCACGGCAAAAAGCACATCCATTTCATCGTGTAGGGGTGAGCTAAAACGATGCCTCTTCGCACTGCCAATACCCTCTGGCCGCCCGTTCTGCTGGGCAGCCAGTTTGTGTTTAATATCGGCTTTTACGCGGTCGTCCCCTTCCTGGCGATCTTCTTACGTGACGATATGCTGCTCTCCGGCGGGTTGATTGGGCTGGTGCTGGGGCTGCGCACCTTTTCCCAGCAGGGGATGTTTATTGTCGGCGGCGCGCTTTCAGACCGGTTTGGCGCGAAGATCGTGATCCTCAGCGGCTGCATAGTTCGTGTGGCGGGTTATCTGCTGCTGGCCTTTGGGCAAACCCTGTGGCCCGTCATTCTGGGGGCCTGTCTGACGGGCGTCGGCGGCGCGCTGTTCTCACCGTCGATAGAAGCCCTGCTGGCCAAAGCGGGAACGCAAAGCGAGGCGAAGGGTAAACGCAGCCGCGCGGAGTGGTTTGCGCTGTTTGCGGTGTGCGGTGAACTTGGCGCCGTTCTTGGCCCGGTGATGGGCGCCCTGCTGACGGGGCTGGGTTTTCGCCAGGTTGCGCTCGCTGGCGCAGGGATATTTATCGTTGCGCTGGTAGTGCTCTTTTTCTGCCTGCCCGCGGCGCATCACAGCACGAAGCCGCTGAAAATTCTGCCCTGGTGGACGACGTTTCGTCAGCCGCGTTTCGTCGCCTTTATCATTGCCTACAGTTCATGGCTGTTAAGCTATAACCAGCTCTATCTGGCGCTGCCGGTGGAGATCCAGCGCGCCGGGGGTAACGAAAAAGACCTGGGACCGCTGTTTATGCTCGCCTCGGTGCTGATCATTGTTCTGCAATTGCCCCTCGCCCGCTTCGCCCGAAAGGTTGGCGCGGTGAGGATTTTACCGGTGGGCTTTTTGCTGCTCTCCGCAGCGTTTGCCAGCGTGGCGCTTTTTGCCGCGACAGAGCCGCCGGAAGGCTGGCTGCGCCTGCTGCCCTCTGCAAGCTTTGTCACCCTTTTAACGCTTGGACAGATGCTGCTGGTGCCGTCGGCAAAAGATTTGATCCCTCATTTTGCCGACGAATCGACGCTTGGGGCGCACTATGGCGCGCTCTCAACTGCTGGCGGCGTCGCGGTGCTGGCGGGGAATTTAGCGTCAGGCGGCCTGCTGGACAAGGCGCTGGTGCCCTCAACGCAAGCCATTTACCCCTGGCTGCTGCTGGCGGTATTTCCGCTGTGCAGCGCCGTCGCCCTGAGCGTGATTTGTCGTCCACTGCGGCGCTGAGTTGATTATTTTTTGGGCCGATACTTTTCGGGTAATTCCGGAACCGGACGGCGATCGTCGATCAGATGACGGATGGTCAGAATTGGATGACGCCATAACATACGTGGCCCTGCCCAGCGCATGACCTGCTTCATCTCTTCCCGTCGGGCGGGCTGATAACAGTGCACCGGGCACTGTTTGCAGGCGGGTTTTTCCTCACCAAACACGCATTTATCCAGCCGCTTATCGGCATAAGCCTTGAGCGCCGAATAGTGCCCCTCTTCTTTTATGGCGTGCGGACACCTGTTTTCATACAGGGCGATCATTCTGGCGATCGTCTTTTTTTCTCGTGAAATACGTTTACCGGACATAACGCCGTCCTCAACAATAAAGTGCATTTATAATACCTTTTTATCTGCACATTTTCAGTCATTGCATTCCGTTTTCTGAAGCGTCCTTCCAGAATTACCCCGCCCCCCGCCGCGTTTTACTGGTATTTTATACAGGCATAAATAACCACCTTTGACCGCATTCACCGGAGCGCTTATGCAAGAGATCGCAATCGCCAAACCCTATCGTCACTTGAAAGTGGGTTACTTCAGAAAACGTCATGAAGACCGTAAAACGAAAATTCCAAAACGGTACAGCGTACACGCAGCGCTGAGCCTGAAAGGCGACTGGCTTGAGCAAGCGGGATTTACCACCAACTCGCAGGTTCGGGTGGGCGTCGAGCACGGAAAAATCATCATTGAATTAATGGCGGAAGATGCCTCGTAAAGTCGTGACTTTTTTCTGCGCCGCACCTTTTTTTCATGCGACAATAGAAGGAACAATCGGCCATTGAGCCGCTCAAAGCGTAATATTTTCAAAGAAATGGATATCATAACTCCATGAGCACAATCGACAATTTCGACGCGCATACGCCAATGATGCAGCAGTACCTGAAGCTGAAGGCCCAGCATCCGGAAATTCTGCTGTTTTACCGTATGGGCGATTTTTACGAGCTTTTTTATGACGATGCGAAACGTGCGTCTCAGCTGCTCGACATTTCCCTGACGAAACGTGGCGCGTCGGCAGGCGAGCCCATCCCGATGGCTGGTATCCCGCATCACGCGGTTGAAAACTATCTGGCGAAGCTGGTGAACCAGGGCGAGTCTGTCGCTATCTGCGAACAAATTGGCGACCCGGCCACGTCGAAAGGCCCCGTTGAGCGCAAGGTCGTGCGCATCGTCACGCCGGGAACCATCAGCGATGAGGCCCTGCTTCAGGAGCGCCAGGATAACCTGCTGGCGGCGATCTGGCAGGACGGTAAAGGGTTTGGCTACGCCACGCTTGATATCAGCTCCGGTCGTTTTCGGCTGAGTGAACCGGCTGACCGTGAAACCATGGCGGCTGAACTACAGCGCACCAATCCGGCAGAACTGCTTTATGCAGAGGATTTCGCCGAGATGGCGCTGATTGAAGGTCGCCGCGGCCTGCGTCGTCGCCCACTGTGGGAGTTTGAAATTGATACCGCGCGCCAGCAGCTGAACCTGCAATTTGGCACGCGCGATTTGATTGGCTTTGGCGTAGAAAACGCCCCGCGCGGGCTGTGTGCCGCAGGCTGCCTGTTGCAGTACGTTAAGGATACGCAGCGTACCGCCCTGCCCCATATCCGTTCCATTACCATGGAGCGTCAGCAAGACAGCATCATCATGGATGCCGCCACCCGCCGCAACCTGGAGATCACTCAGAATCTCGCTGGCGGCATGGAAAATACGCTGGCGTCGGTTCTCGACAGCACGGTTACCCCCATGGGCAGCCGTATGCTCAAACGCTGGCTGCATATGCCGATCCGCAATACCGACACGCTGATCGGCCGCCAGCAAACCATTGCCGCATTGCAGGATCGTTACACCGAATTGCAGCCGGTGCTGCGTCAGGTGGGGGATCTTGAGCGTATCCTGGCGCGCCTGGCCTTGCGCACCGCGCGTCCACGCGATCTCGCCCGTATGCGTCACGCGTTCCAGCAGTTGCCGGAACTGCGCGCCCAGCTGGGAGAGATCGACAGCGCGCCAGTGCAAAAGCTGCGCGAAACCATGGGCGAATTTACCGAGCTTCGCGAACTGCTGGAACGCGCCATCATTGATGCGCCGCCTGTTCTGGTGCGGGATGGCGGGGTTATTGCTCCGGGTTATAACGAAGAGCTGGATGAATGGCGTGCGCTGGCCGATGGTGCGACGGATTATCTGGATAAGCTGGAAATCCGCGAGCGTGAACGTCTGGGGCTCGACACCCTGAAAGTCGGCTACAACGCGGTACACGGTTACTATATCCAGATCAGCCGTGGGCAGAGCCACCTGGCCCCGATTCACTACGTTCGCCGCCAGACGCTGAAAAATGCCGAGCGCTACATTATTCCCGAGCTGAAAGAGTACGAAGACAAAGTGCTCACGTCGAAAGGTAAAGCGCTGGCGCTGGAGAAACAGCTGTATGACGAGCTGTTCGACATCCTGTTGCCGCACCTGGCTGACCTGCAACTGAGCGCCGCTGCCCTGGCCGAGCTGGATGTCCTGGTAAACCTGGCCGAGCGCGCCGATACGCTGAATTACACCTGTCCGACCTTTACTGACAAACCCGGCATTCGCATTACCGAAGGCCGCCACCCGGTGGTTGAGCAGGTGCTGAACGAGCCATTTATTGCCAACCCGTTGAACCTGTCACCGCAGCGAAGAATGCTGATCATTACCGGTCCCAACATGGGCGGTAAAAGTACCTATATGCGCCAGACAGCCCTTATCGCGCTGCTCGCCTACATCGGCAGCTACGTTCCGGCGCAGAAGGTTGAGATTGGCCCTATTGACCGTATCTTCACCCGTGTGGGTGCGGCGGACGATCTGGCGAGCGGTCGCTCTACCTTTATGGTCGAGATGACCGAAACCGCCAACATTCTGCATAACGCGACAGAGAACAGTCTGGTGTTGATGGACGAAGTAGGACGCGGTACATCCACCTATGACGGCCTGTCCCTGGCCTGGGCGTGCGCGGAAAGTCTGGCAAATAAAATCAAGGCGCTGACGCTGTTCGCAACTCACTATTTCGAACTGACGCAACTGCCAGAGAAAATGGAAGGCGTGGCTAACGTCCACCTTGATGCGCTTGAGCACGGCGACACCATCGCCTTTATGCACACGGTGCAGGACGGCGCGGCAAGCAAGAGTTATGGCCTGGCCGTCGCCGCGCTGGCGGGCGTGCCAAAAGAGGTGATCAAGCGCGCGCGTCAAAAACTGCGTGAGCTGGAAAGTTTGTCACCGAATGCGGCGGCGACGCAGATAGATGGTACGCAGATGTCACTGCTGGCGGTTCCGGAAGAGACCTCTCCGGCCGTGGAAGCGCTGGAAAATCTCGATCCGGACTCGCTGACGCCGCGACAGGCGCTGGAGTGGATTTATCGGTTGAAGAGTCTGGTTTAGTTCTCTGCGGTCTTTTTTGCCGGGTGGCGGCTTCGCCTTACCCGGCCTACAAAACCCGTAGGCCCGGTAAGCGTAGCGCCACCGGGCAAAAGACCGCACAATTTTATCGCCCGGCAAGCGCAGCCGCCACCGGGCTTTTTTTACAGCAGCGGCGGGATCGTCGGCACCTGCGGCGCCTCATCAATATCCTTCTGCGTCATGCGGAACGCTTCCGGGTAATGCTCGCGGCTGGTACGGCGCAGCGGTTCGGTATCGCGCCAGGTATACAGACAGTGCTGACACTGATATACCGTCCAGACACCTTTCACCGGTGATGTTGCCATCACTTCAATATGTTCATCGGCACAACGTGGACAAATCATTTTTTCCTCCTTATTGACGTGCCGCCAGCATCGCGGTCAGTTTTTCGGCCCAGGCTTTGGTTTCAGGGAGATCCTGTACCGGCTGGCTGTAGTGACCACGGTTGTCCGGGGCAACAGGGGTGGTGGCATCAATGATCAGCTTGTCAGTGATCCCCGCCGGGCTGGAGCCGGGGTCAAGCTCGAGCACAGACATATTCGGTAGCTGCACCAGATCGCCTGCCGGATTGACCTTCGATGACAGCGCCCACATCACCTGCGGCAGGTTAAACGGATCGACATCTTCATCCACCATAATCACCATCTTCACGTAACCCAGACCGTGTGGCGTGGTCATGGCGCGGAGCCCGACCGCACGGGCAAAACCGCCGTAACGCTTTTTAGTGGAGATAATGGCCAGCAGACCGTGGGTGTACATGGCGTTTACCGCCTGCACTTCCGGGAATTCCGCCTTCAGTTGTTGATAGAGCGGTACGCAGGTGGCGGGCCCCATCAGATAATCAATCTCGGTCCATGGCATCCCCAGGTAGAGAGATTCGAAAATCGGTTTAGTGCGGTAAGAAACTTTGTCGATACGCACAACCGTCATGTTGCGTCCGCCGGAGTAGTGTCCGGTAAACTCGCCGAACGGCCCTTCAATTTCACGTTTCCGGCCTTCAATCACCCCTTCGAGGATCACTTCCGACCCCCACGGCACATCGAAACCGGTCAGCGGAGCCGTCGCAATCGGATACGGGCTTTCACGTAGCGCACCGGCCATCTCATACTCGGATTGATCGTATTTCAGCGGCGTGGCGCCCATCAGGGTGATGATCGGATCGTTACCCAGCGTAATGGCAACAGGCAGGTCTTCGCCGCGCTCTTCTGCCTTATGCAGATGCAGGGCAATATCGTGCATCGGCACCGGTTGCAGGCCGAGCTTACGCTTGCCCTTCACTTCCATACGGTAGATCCCGACGTTCTGCTTGCCGAAGTGATCGGGGTCGAGCGGATCGCGGGAGACAACGCACGCCTTATCGAGATAAAAGCCTCCGTCACCGTCGTTCAGGCGGAACAGCGGCAGAATGTCGAACAGGTTGATGTCTTCCCCGTCCACCGTGTTCTGCGCCCAGGCCGGGTTTGCACGACGCTCTGGCGCGACGGGGAATTTGTCCCAGCGACGAATAAACTCGTCGATCTGTTTTTTCACCGGGGTATTCGCCGGCAGCCCCATCGAGATGGCGTGGTTTTGCCACGAGCCGATAGTGTTCATCACCACACGGGCATCAGTGAAGCCGCGAATATTATCGAACCACAGCGCAGGCGCGCCATCGCCAATGCGCCCGGTAGCGTTGGCGGCCGCCGCTAAATCCGGCTCAGCGTTTACCTCTTCCTCAATTTTCAGCAGCTGCCCTTGCTCATCGAGCGCCTGCAAGAAGCTTCTCAAATCATCAAATGCCATCTTTATTCTCCTGTGAAAAATGTTTCGCTGCCTGCAAACCTTCCCAGCGTCGGGCTTTTTTATGCTCCAGACCGAACTGGTCGAGAACGCGGGTCACGATATGCTGGGTAATGTCATCGGCGGTTTGCGGGTGGTTGTAGTACGCAGGCATAGGCGGCACCATCGCCACGCCCATGCGGGAAAGGGCAAGCATGTTCTCGAGATGGATGGTGCTGAGCGGCGTCTCACGGGGAACCAGCACCAGCTTGCGTCCCTCTTTCAGCACCACGTCTGCCGCACGCCCTACCAGCCCTTCGGCGTAGCCCGCGCGGATACCCGCCAGCGTTTTCATGCTGCACGGGATGACGATCATGCCGTCGGTGCGAAACGAGCCGGAGGAGATGGTGGCAGCCTGATCGGCCGGGCTATGGACGACATCCGCCAGTGCAGCAACGTCATGCGCAGTGAAGGGCGTTTCCAGCTCAATCGTGGTTTTTGCCCACTTCGACATCACCAGATGCGTTTCCACCTCCGGCATTTCCCGCAGCGCCTGCAACAACGCCACGCCTAATGGCGCACCCGTCGCGCCCGTCATTCCCACAATTAATCTCATTCAGCACCTCAATAATTTTGTTCGCATACGAACATATTAATTAAACTACGCCTTGATCCTGCTGCTGACAAGATCGTTCGCATACGATCACACTAATCGCTAAAAAACTCTCGCGTTAAAATTCAGCCCGAGAGCGGCTATCATAGAGGGAGTATTTTTCCGTCGGAGTGTCCATGGAGTTAAGACAAGAAGCTTTTCACCTGCTACGTCAGCTTTTTCAACAGCATACCGCCCAGTGGCAGCACGCATTGCCCGAACTGACCAAGCCACAATATGCGGTGATGCGGTCAATTGCTGAAAATCCTGGCATTGAGCAGGTTGCCCTGACTGAAGTCGCGGTGAGCACCAAAGCGACGCTGGCAGAAATGCTGAGCCGCATGGAAGCACGCGGCCTGGTCAGGCGCGAGCACGATCCGGCGGACAAGCGCCGTCGGTTTGTCTTTCTGACGGCCGAAGGTGAGGCCCTGCTTGAGAGCAGTAAACCGATTGGAAATGAGGTGGATGAGGCGTTTTTAGGGCGCCTTAACGGCGCGGAACGAGAGCAATTTTCAGCGCTCATTAAAAAGATGATGCAGGGTTAAGTAACCCTGACGCGCATAAAATCAATAAATGTTCGCACTTTCGCGGGCACATGCCGGGCATCAGGATAAACGGCATAGATGCCCTGCTGAGCGAACGTGTACGCCGGTAACAGCGAGACCAGTTCCCCTGCATCCAGTGCGTTTCGCACCAGCCACTCCGGCAGCAGCGCCACTCCACATCCCGCGAGGGCAAAAGCCATCAGCGCCTGGGCGCTGTCTGCATACAGGCGCGGCGCTTTCTTGATCTCAAAGGAAACCGGATGCCCGTCAACACCTCTCACCTGCCAGCGCAGCGGCGACGTTAAACGCTCATGAATGATCCAGTCCGCTTCCGCCAGCTGCTCCAGCGAGTCAACCGGATGGTTTGCCAGCCAGCCTGGCGTTGCCACGGGCAGGATGGTGAAGGAGGTCATCAACGCGGCGTGGTAGCGCGAATCTGCAAGCGTGCCGAGCCGGATAGCGACATCGAAGCGCTCGGCGATAAGATCGGCATGCAAAGAGGACGAGACATGCCGCACGCGGAGGTCCGGGTGCAACTGGCTAAATTCTGCCAGCAAAGGCACCACCACCTGCGAGCCATATTCGGGCGTGGTGGTGATCCGCAGCTCTCCCGTCAGCCCGGCGTGGTTGGCGCGAACATCATCCTGCAATCGCTCTGCATCCCGTAACAGCATCACGCTTCGTTGATGAAAGAGCTTCCCCGCCTCGGTCAGCGTCAGGCGTCGGGTGGTTCGGAGCAACAGGGTGACGCCCAGCTCCTCTTCAAGCTGACGAATATGAAAGCTGACCACCGCTTTTGTCAGCCCCATCGCCTCCGCCGCCGCGGTGAAACTGCCGGTGTCCGCTACGGCGATAAACATCGCCGTACGCTGTAAATTAAGCATCGCTTGCCTGGTTAACTGTCAAAATAATGTTGACAGTATATCGTGCTTTGTCGCGTTTATCCGTAACGCGCGGGCCGATACGATACGCCACCTCACCGGAGGAACTTCCATGACGTATCGCAGCAAAATCGCCGTCGTCTTTCTGCTCGGCTTTTTCCTTGATTTGATAAACATGTTTATTGCCAGCGTCGCCTTTCCGGCGATGGCTCGCGCTTTCAATACCACACCTTCCGCGCTTGCCTGGGTAAGTAACGGATACATTGCCGGACTGACGTTAGTCATCCCTTTCAGCAGTATCCTGACGCGCCGCGTCGGGCCGAAACGCGTTATCCTGCTCTCACTGCTTCTCTTTAGCGCGGCCTCCGTTGCGGCGGGTCTCTCCTCTTCGCTGGAAAGTCTGATTGCCTGGCGAGTCGTACAGGGCGCCGGAGGCGGTTTACTGATCCCGGTTGGTCAGGCGCTGACCTGGCAACAGTTTAAGCCTCATGAGCGGGCCAGACTCTCCTCGGCGGTGATGCTGGTCGCGCTGCTTGCCCCCGCCTGCTCACCGGCTGTGGGCGGCATGCTGGTTCAGACATTCAGCTGGCGCTGGATATTTTTTGCCACCCTCCCCGTCGCCATTGTCACCTTTGCTTTGGCCTGCGCGTGGCTTAAAACAGAACCGTCGCCAATAAATACCACCAGGGCAGTAAACCTGTCTTTGCTGACGGATCCGCTGTTGCGCTTATCCATGCTTATCTATGTATGCGTACCCGGCATCTTTATTGGCGTGAACGTAACGGGCATGTATTACCTCCAGAGCGAGGCCAATATGACGCCCGCAGCAACGGGCATGCTTATGCTGCCGTGGTCTGTGGCTTCGTTTTTGGCTATCACCGCGACAGGACGCTATTTCAACCGTATCGGCCCCCGGCCGCTGGTGGTCATCGGTTGCCTTTTGCAGGCGACGGGCATTCTGCTTTTAGTTAACGTCGGCCCGGCAATGCTGCTACCTGCCGTTGCGTTTGCGTTGATGGGCGCGGGGGGAAGCCTTTGCAGCAGTACGGCTCAGAGCAGCGCGTTTTTGACGATGCGACCGGAAGATATGCCCGATGCCAGCGCGCTATGGAATCTGAATCGTCAGTTGAGCTTTTTTGCGGGCGCTCTGCTGCTGGCGCAGGCGCTGAGCTTCATGCAGGATTATCTCGCACCGCTGGCCGCCTGGCACGGGATGTTTGTTTTTGCCGCAGTCATCACTCTGCTGCCCGTACTGTACGTCTACCGTCTTAACAACACGCAGTTACTTGCGCAACTGCAACAGGAGCAACCATGACCCATTTCGAACAAGAGATCCTCGACATTCACGTCGCCCTTGAAAACTGGTTAGGGGCAGGCGAAGGCGATCGGGACGCCCTGCTTGCCCGTTTCCGTCCGGATTTTCTGATGGTTCCCCCGAGTGGCAACCCTTTAGATCATCACGCGCTTGCCCAATTTTTATATGCGCAGCGGGGAACCCGCCCCGGGCTCAGGATCGACATTGATGCGTTAACAACGCTTCAGGCATGGGACAACGGCGCGGTGCTCCATTACCGGGAGACGCAAACCCGGCCAGGCCAGCTCGTCAACGTGCGCTGGTCAACCGCGGTGCTTAATCAGGAAGGGGATAACATCACCTGGCGTTTGCTGCACGAAACGGCGCAGCCGTAAGGCATAAAAAAGGCCCGTCTCACGACGGGCCTTTTCTGACGAATGGTTGCTTACTCGCGGAACAGCGCTTCGATATTCAGACCTTGCCCTTGCAGGATTTCACGCAGGCGGCGTAGGCCTTCAACCTGAATCTGACGAACACGTTCACGGGTCAGGCCAATCTCACGGCCGACGTCTTCCAGTGTCGCAGCTTCATACCCCAGTAAACCGAAACGACGTGCCAGCACTTCACGCTGTTTGGCGTTCAGTTCGAACAGCCATTTGACGATGCTCTGTTTCATGTCATCGTCCTGCGTGGTGTCTTCCGGGCCGTTGTCTTTTTCATCGGCCAGGATGTCCAGCAGCGCTTTTTCGGAGTCGCCACCCAGCGGGGTGTCAACCGAGGTAATGCGCTCGTTGAGACGCAGCATACGGCTTACGTCATCAACCGGTTTGTCGAGTTGCTCTGCAATCTCTTCCGCACTTGGCTCGTGGTCCAGTTTATGGGACAACTCGCGCGCGGTACGCAGATAAACATTCAACTCTTTGACGATGTGGATCGGCAGTCGAATCGTACGGGTCTGGTTCATAATAGCCCGTTCGATGGTCTGACGAATCCACCAGGTCGCGTAGGTTGAGAAACGGAACCCGCGTTCCGGGTCAAACTTCTCAACTGCGCGGATGAGACCTAAGTTGCCCTCTTCAATCAGATCCAGCAGAGCCAGACCACGATTGCCGTAACGGCGGGCAATTTTCACGACCAGTCGCAGGTTACTTTCGATCATGCGACGACGCGAGGCAACATCACCACGCAAAGCACGACGTGCGAAATAGACTTCTTCTTCGGCCGTTAGCAGTGGGGAGTAACCAATCTCCCCAAGGTAAAGCTGAGTCGCGTCCAGCACACGCTGTGTGGCACCCTGCGATAACAGCTCTTCTTCAGCCAAATCGTTATCACTGGGTTCCTCTTCTACTAAGGCTTTTTCGTCAAAAGCCTCTGCTCCGTTCTCATCAAATTCCGCGTCTTCATTTAAATCATGAACTTTCAGCGTATTCTGACTCATAAGGTGGCTCCTACCCGTGATCCCTGGACGAGACACCCTGGCTGGCATGCCCCGTCAATTTATCGCTGCGGTAAATATTGCAGCGGGTTTACGGATTTCCCCTTGTAACGAATTTCAAAATGCAAGCGTGTAGAACTGGTTCCGGTGCTACCCATGGTAGCGATTTTTTGCCCCGCCTTAACTTCTTGTTGTTCCCGGACCAGCATAGTGTCGTTATGGGCGTAGGCACTCAGGTAATCATCATTATGTTTGATGATAATAAGATTACCGTAACCGCGCAGTGCGTTACCGGCATAGACAACGCGCCCGTCTGCGGTCGCGATGATTGCCTGTCCTTTACTGCCTGCGATATCGATCCCTTTGTTGCCCCCCTCAGAGGTAGCGAAGTTCTCGATAATCTTGCCGTCAGTTGGCCAGCGCCAGGTGGTGATTGACGAGCTGGCATTCTGACTGCTTGCAGTCGGTACAGTAGAGCTAACCACAGGTGCCGTAGTCGGTGCTGTGACAACAGTCGCAGTACCTTTATTATTCGGCAACATTTTGTTAGCACTCTGATCACCTGAATCCTCAGAATACGTAATTACAGGTTGTGAAGCAACCACCGTGGTGGTTTTTTGTGCAGGGGTAACGCTGTTATTTTGCGCAGTTACGTCGGCCGCTGAAACGGTATTGCCTGGCGTAAGCGGTGTCCCCGTCGCGTTGCCAACCTGAAGCGTTTGCCCAACTTCCAGAGCGTACGGGGCCTGGACGTTGTTTCGCTGTGCCAGATCGCGGAAATCGTTCCCGGTGATCCAGGCAATATAGAACAGCGTATCGCCGCGCTTCACGGTATAGGTGCTGCCGCCGGTATAGCTACCTTTCGGAATGTTCCCATACTTGCGGTTATACACTATGCGGCCATTTTCGGTCTGAACAGGCTGATCCACTGGCTGAATCTGCGAAGGCTGCGTAACTGGACGCTGGACCGGCTGGATCTGCGGAGTTTGCTGCGCCGTGGACGTGCCCATTTTAGGCGGAGGGGTAATCAACATTCCGCTGGACGTGTTACCCGAGCCGCTGGTTCCATTGACGGAACTGACGGGCGCAGGTGCATTGTCAGAACTTGTACAGCCTGCCAGCCAGAGCGAAACCAGTGATAATGCCGCAACACGGCTGATGGTGAATTTTGGGCTTCCCGCGCTCATTTATCCCCCAGGAATGTGTTAACTACCAGTGACTTAAAAATAACCGTGATGGCACGAACCTATCGCGCCACACCATACGCTGAATTTGCCTTAATAACCCTGGAAAAATCCGAGTCTCAGGCCAGCTCGCCCTTAACCAGGGGCACAAAACGCACGGCTTCCACGGTATCGATAATAAACTCGCCGCCGCGTCGACGAACGCGCTTTAAAAGCTGCTGCTCATCGCCTACGGGCAAAACCAGAATGCCGCCCTCGTCCAGCTGCGAGAGAAGTGCAGCGGGGATTTCAGGTGGCGCTGCCGTAACAATGATGGCGTCAAACGGGGCGCGAGCCTGCCAACCCTGCCATCCATCGCCGTGGCGTGTCGATACATTATGTAAATCAAGCTGTTTCAGGCGACGGCGCGCCTGCCACTGCAAGCCTTTAATCCGTTCCACGGAACAGACATGGTGCACGAGGTGGGCCAGGATCGCGGTCTGATACCCTGAACCGGTGCCAATTTCCAGCACCCGGGAGTCTGGCGTTAACTCCAGAAGCTCCGTCATACGCGCCACCATGTAAGGCTGCGAAATCGTCTGGCCTTGCCCGATGGGCAACGCCACGTTTTCCCACGCTTTGTGTTCAAACGCCTCATCTACAAACTTCTCACGGGGAACCTGGGCAAGCGCATCCAGCACCTGCTCGTTGGCGATCCCCTGTGCGCGTAATTGTTCCAGAAGAGTTTGTACACGTTTACTTACCATTGCGCGTTCACTCCGACCCGATCTAACCAGTCCGACACCACATCATGCGCGCTATAAGCGGTTAAATCTACGTGCAACGGCGTAACGGAAACGTAACCCTCATCCACCGCAGCGAAGTCGGTGTCTGGCCCGGCATCGCATTTATCTCCCGGCGGGCCGATCCAGTACAGGGTATTGCCGCGCGGAT
Source organism: Enterobacter cloacae complex sp. 6730903 (assembly GCF_048283985.1). Classification (NCBI taxonomy): domain Bacteria; kingdom Pseudomonadati; phylum Pseudomonadota; class Gammaproteobacteria; order Enterobacterales; family Enterobacteriaceae; genus Enterobacter; species Enterobacter cloacae complex sp. 6730903. The sequence goes on from NZ_JBLVXX010000017.1 coordinate 64,107, forward strand.
CCTGCTGGGGAATAACCTGATCGGCCGGATGGCGACTGCCGCAGCGCGTCACGCGGATCCCTTTGATCTCGTCCAGCGGGAGATCCGGCACGTTAATATTGAGGATACGTCCGGTACGCAGCGGCTCGCGGCCAAGCGCACGGAGAATGGAGCAGGTCACCGCAGCGGCAGTGTCATAGTGGGTGTGGCCGTTTAGCGAGACCGCCAGCGCCGGGAAACCCAGGTGACGCCCTTCCATCGCCGCGGCCACGGTGCCGGAGTAAATCACATCATCGCCAAGATTTGGCCCGGCATTGATGCCGGAGACCACAACATCCGGCCGCGGGCGCATCAGCGCATTTACGCCCAGAAAAACGCAGTCGGTCGGCGTCCCCATCTGGACGGCAATATCGCCATTCTCAAAGGTAAAGGTGCGAAGTGAAGACTCCAGCGTCAATGAGTTAGACGCGCCACTGCGGTTACGATCGGGAGCCACGACCTGCACATCCGCAAATTCGCGGAGGTGTTTCGCCAGCGTCTGAATACCTGGCGCATGGATCCCGTCATCGTTACTCAGCAATATTCGCATAATCACCCGACGTGTTGATAAGTTCCCTGACAACACTGGTGGCAAAGCTACCTGCCGGCAGCCAGAAGCGTAACTCGACGGTTACGTCATCCCACCAGTTCCAGCTCAGCTGTTGCGGGTAGAGGAGCATCGCACGGCGCGCCGCCTCGACCTTTTCCCGCACCAGCAATGATTGTAATTCTGGCGCATCCGCCACCGCTGACTGCTCAGCGGCCAGCGCCTCGCCCTGGGTTCCCCAGTCGCCTGAGCCCGGCAAGGCGGCGGTAATCATCAGCGCTTTAGCGTCCACGCGCGACTGGGCATCGGCCATCTCATCGGCCGTTGCCACAAACCAGCTTCCGCGTCCCGCTAATTGTAGCGCATCGCCGACAACAACTTGATTCGCGTCCGGTTTTTTCAGCCGTTCGCTCACAATCTGATTAAACAACGCACTGCGGGCCGCCGACAACCAAAAACTGCGTTTATTCCTGTCGCGTACGGGCGCACTGCTTTGCGCCCAGCGCAGCGCGCCCATAAGGTTGCTGCCACCAATGCCAAAGCGCTGTGCGCCAAAATAGTTTGGCACGCCGCGTTCGTTAATGGCCTTCAGGCGTTTTTCGACGTCATCGCGGTCGGTCACTTCACGCAGCACCAGCGTGAAATCGTTGCCTTTCAACGCTCCCGGACGCAATTTGCGTTTATGGCGGGCGTACTCCAGTACCTTACAGCCCTCAAGCTCAAATTTGCTTAAATCGGGCATGGCATTGCCGGGCACGCGGGCGCAAAGCCACTGTTCGGTCACGGCATGTTTATCTTTTTGACCGGCAAAGCTCACTTCGCGGGCGTGGATTTTGAGGAATTTTGCCAGCGCGTCCGCCACGAAGCGGGTGTTGCAGCCGTTTTTCAGAATGCGCACCAGGATGTGCTCGCCTTCGCCGTCCGGCTCAAAACCCAGATCTTCCACTACCACGAAATCTTCAGGGTTGGCTTTCAGCAGCCCCTTGCCCTGCGGTTTACCGTGCAGATACGTCAGGTTGTCGAAATCCGTCATTTGGCCGCCTTCACCAGCAGCGCCACGGCTTCACAGGCAATGCCTTCGCCACGACCGGTAAAGCCCAGCTTCTCCGTGGTGGTCGCTTTGACGTTGACGTCGTCCATATGGCAGCCCAGATCTTCAGCGATAAACACGCGCATCTGAGGGATGTGCGGCAGCATCTTCGGTGCCTGAGCAATGATCGTCACATCAACGTTGCCGAGGGTGTAGCCTTTGGCCTGAATACGACGCCAGGCTTCGCGCAGCAGTTCGCGGCTGTCTGCGCCTTTAAAAGCAGGATCGGTGTCCGGGAACAGTTTGCCAATGTCGCCCAGCGCGGCGGCACCCAGCAGCGCGTCGGTCAGCGCATGCAGCGCCACGTCGCCATCAGAATGCGCCAGCAGACCTTTTTCGTAAGGAATGCGCACGCCGCCAATGATAATTGGGCCAACGCCGCCAAAGGCGTGTACATCAAAACCGTGTCCAATACGCATTATGCCTTCTCCTGAGGGGTCGTACGGGTAAGATAAAATTCCGCGAGCTGTAAGTCTTCCGGGCGCGTCACTTTTATATTATCAGCGCGCCCTTCAACAAGCGTTGGGTGAAAACCGCAATACTCCAGCGCCGAGGCTTCGTCCGTAATGGTCGCTCCTTCTTTAAGCGCACGCGTTAAGCAGTCGTGGAGTAATTCGCGGGGAAAAAATTGTGGCGTCAGCGCGTGCCAGAGATCGACGCGCTCGACGGTGTGGGCAATCGCCGGTTTACCCGGTTCGGCACGCTTCATGGTGTCACGCACCGGGGCGGCCAGAATGCCGCCCACGTTACTGCTTTCACTCAGGGCCAGCAGACGTGACAGATCGTCGTGATGCAGACAGGGACGCGCGGCATCGTGCACCAGCACCCACTGCGCGTTCCCGGCAGCCTGAATGCCCGCCAGAACAGAATCGGCCCGCTCGGCGCCGCCGTCAACAACGGTAATCTGAGGATGATTTGCCAGCGGGAGCTGCGCAAAACGCGCATCGCCGGGGCTGATGGCAATAACCACGCGTTTCACCCGGGCATGCGCCAGCAGCGCTGCCACGGCGTGCTCGAGGATCGTTTTATCGCCAATTGAGAGGTACTGCTTAGGACATTCTGTCTGCATGCGCCGGCCAAAACCTGCGGCCGGCACCACGGCACAGACGTCCGAAAAAGTTGCTGCCATGTCGTAATCCTGGGCCTGATTATCGATTGTTTTGTGCGGAGCCCTGATTGCGTTTAGACGCATCCGGAACCAGGCGATAAAACGTTTCGCCCGGCTTAGTCATACTGAGTTCATTGCGTGCGCGTTCCTCAATCGCCTCCTGGCCGCCATTGAGGTCATCAATTTCAGCAAAAAGTTGATCGTTACGCGCTTTAAGTTTGGCGTTTGTAGCCTGCTGTGCCGCGACGTCATCGCTTACCCGGCTGTAGTCGTGCAGTCCGTTTTTGCCGAACCACAGCGAATATTGCAGCCAGACCAGCAAAGCCAGCAACAGCAGCGTTAGTTTACCCATCCTGCCCCCTGAAAAAACGGCATCATCATCCCATAACTTTCCGCTGGACTCTACTGCGGGGTTTTAATTATGCCGTAAGTTAGCCCATCAGCCATAAAAACAGCAGGCCAAAGATGACCACAACGGTGGCGATAGTGATGAGCGTACTATACAGGAGCTTGCCGTTGAAAAGGGAGTGCAGCGCCACGCCCACAACCACCGCAACGGGCATCAGCGCCAGAAAGAAAGGCCAGGTATAGAGGAAGAAAAAGAGGGTGTTACCACCGTAGATCAGAAACGGGATACCCAGCGCCAGTAGCCACGATACGAAGCCGACTATCGCCCCAGGGAAGGACCAGGTCGTTTCGTCGTCGGTCGTTAACGGTTCCGACCCGGTGGTAATCATGTAGTTTTCACTGTTGCGCATAGCTAATCCTGTGACCGTGACTCATCGCTCGGGAAGACAGCTCCCGAACGATACCGTCTCAGGATCTGATAATATCGTCCCGTCTGAGCAGGTCTAATAATTGGCTTACTAAATTTGTTACCAATTGTTGACCTTCCAGATGAATCTCAGGGGATTCAGGCGCTTCGTAAACCGAGTCAATGCCGGTGAAGTTTCGCAGCTCTCCCGCGCGGGCTTTTTTATACAGCCCTTTCGGATCCCGCGCTTCGCAGATTGCCAGCGGCGTATCCACAAACACTTCAATAAAGCGATTCTGCCCCACGCGCTCGCGCACCATCTGACGTTCGGCGCGGTGCGGTGAGATAAACGCCGTCAGCACCACCAGCCCGGCATCCGCCATCAGGCTGGCGACTTCCCCCACCCGACGAATGTTCTCTTTACGATCTTCATCGCTGAACCCTAAATCGCTGCACAGGCCGTGACGCACGTTGTCGCCGTCCAGCAGGTAGGTGCTCACCCCCTGCTGATGCAGCGCCTCTTCCAGTGCGCCTGCCACCGTGGATTTACCGGAGCCAGACAGCCCGGTAAACCACAGCACAACCCCACGGTGACCGTGGAGCTGTTCGCGCTGGGCGACGGTGACCGGATGAGGATGCCAGACGACGTTCTCATCATGAGCGGCCATCACTTGCCTCCCAGCAGATCGCGTGCGCCCCAGTGCGGGAAGTGCTTACGCACCAGCGCGTTCAGTTCCAGCTCGAAGGCGCTGAACTCAGACGTCACGCTCGCCTGCGCGTCAGGCTCGCGCACCATCCCCGCACCGACGGTGACGTTGGTCAGGCGGTCGATGAAGATCAGCCCGCCCGTCACCGGATTCTGCTGATACGGATCCAGCACCAGCGGCTCGTCGAAGGTCATATCCACCAGACCGATGCCGTTCAGCGGCAGCTCGCTCACGTCACGGTGGGTCAGGTTGTTGATGTCCACCTGGAACTGAATGCCGTCCACGCGGGCGCGGGTTTTCTTGCCGGCGATTTTAATGTCATAGCTCTGGCCTGCGGTCAGCGGCTGTTCCGCCATCCACACCACGTCTACGGAGGCGCCCTGCACCGCCGCCAGCGTTTCCTGCGCATCGACCAGCAGATCGCCGCGGCTGATATCAATTTCGTCTTTCAGTACCAGGGTTACCGCTTCACCTGCCCCGGCTTCGTCCAGATCGCCATCAAAGGTGACGATACGGGCGATGGTCGATTCCACGCCGGATGGCAGCACCTTCACGCGCTGGCCCACCTTCACGGAGCCTGAAGCGAGAGTACCGGAGAAGCCGCGGAAATCGAGGTTCGGACGGTTCACGTACTGCACCGGGAAGCGCATCGGCTGGGTATCGACCACGCGCTGAATTTCAACGGTTTCCAGCACTTCCAGCAGCGTCGGGCCGCTGTACCACGGCATGTTCGCGCTCTGAGAGGCGACGTTATCCCCTTCCAGCGCCGACAGCGGCACAAAGCGAATATCCAGGTTGCCCGGCAGCTGTTCGGCAAAGGTCAGGTAGCTCTGGCGGATCTCGTCGAAACGCGCTTCGCTGTAGTCCACCAGATCCATTTTGTTCACTGCCACCACCAGGTGTTTGATCCCAAGCAGCGTAGAGATAAAGCTGTGACGACGAGTCTGATCCAGCACGCCTTTACGGGCGTCGATCAGCAGGATCGCCAGGTCACAGGTGGATGCGCCGGTCGCCATGTTACGGGTGTACTGCTCGTGCCCCGGGGTGTCGGCGATAATAAATTTACGCTTTTCGGTAGAGAAGTAGCGATAGGCGACGTCAATGGTAATGCCCTGCTCGCGCTCTGCCTGCAAGCCGTCCACCAGCAGCGCCAGGTCGAGTTTTTCGCCCTGGGTGCCGTGGCGTTTACTGTCATTGTGCAGAGAAGAGAGCTGATCTTCGTAGATCTGGCGCGTGTCGTGTAGCAGACGACCAATTAGGGTACTTTTCCCGTCATCGACGCTGCCGCAGGTCAGGAAACGCAGCAGACTTTTGTACTGTTGGGCGTGCAGATAAGCTTCTACGCCGCCTTCATCGGCAATTTGTTGGGCAATAGTCATATTCATGGCGGCTCCTTAGAAATAACCCTGACGTTTCTTCAGCTCCATGGAGCCTGCCTGGTCGCGGTCAATTACGCGGCCCTGTCGCTCACTGGTGGTCGACACCAGCATCTCCTCGATGATCTCGGGCAGCGTCTGCGCACTGGATTCCACCGCGCCGGTCAACGGCCAGCAGCCGAGAGTACGGAAACGGACCATCTGTTTTTTGATCACTTCGCCCGGCTGTAAATCAATGCGATCGTCGTCGATCATCATCAGCATGCCGTCGCGCTCCAGCACCGGGCGCTCGGCCGCCAGATACAGCGGAACGATCTCAATATTTTCCAGATAGATGTACTGCCAGATATCCAGCTCGGTCCAGTTGGAGAGCGGGAAGACGCGAATGCTTTCGCCCTTGTTGATCTGGCCGTTGTAGTTGTGCCACAGCTCCGGACGCTGGTTTTTCGGGTCCCAGCGGTGGAAGCGGTCGCGGAAGGAGTAGATACGCTCTTTGGCGCGGGATTTCTCTTCGTCACGGCGCGCGCCGCCGAAGGCCGCATCAAAACCGTATTTATTCAGCGCCTGCTTCAGCCCTTCGGTTTTCATGATGTCGGTATGCTTGGCGCTGCCGTGCACGAACGGGTTGATGCCCATCGCCACCCCTTCCGGGTTTTTGTGCACCAGCAGCTCGCAGCCGTAGGCTTTGGCGGTACGGTCACGAAACTCGTACATCTCGCGGAATTTCCAGCCGGTATCCACGTGCAGCAGCGGGAACGGTAGCGTACCCGGATAAAACGCTTTACGCGCCAGGTGCAGCATGACGCTGGAATCTTTACCGATGGAGTACATCATCACCGGGTTAGAAAACTCGGCGGCCACTTCGCGGATAATGTGGATACTTTCCGCTTCGAGTTGCCGCAGGTGAGTAAGTCGTTTTTGGTCCATAACCGTTCCTTAAGCCAAATTTATAACAGAAGCGCCAAAGCCTTCTGTGTCGGTTGTGTGTTGGAACCAGGCGAGCGTGCTGTGCAGCTGCACCACTTCTCCCACCACGATCAGGGCGGGCATTGGGGCGTCTTTCGCCAGGGTTGCAAGGTCTTGTAAGGTGCCGATGGCGACATGCTGATCGACGCGTGTCCCGCGGGAGATCACCGCTACCGGCGTCGTCGCATCGCGACCGTGCTGAATAAGCTGTTCGCTGATATCTGCCGCTTTCATCGTGCCCATATAAATCGCCAGCGTTTGTCGGCTCTGGGCGAGATGCGACCAGTCAAACGGCGTGCTGTCGGCTTTATAGTGCCCGGTCACAAAGGTCACGCTCTGGGCGTAATCGCGATGGGTCAGCGGAATACCGGCGTAGGCCGTGACGGCAGACGCCGCCGTAATGCCGGGGACCACCTGAAACGGAACGCCCGCTTCGGCTGCCGCCTGCAACTCCTCGCCACCACGACCGAAGATAAACGGGTCGCCCCCTTTCAGGCGCACCACGGTCTTGCCCGCTTTCGCGGCGGCAATCAGCATCTGGTTGGTGTCGTGCTGCGGCACAGAGTGCTCGCCGGCACGCTTGCCGACGCAAATTTGCTCCGCGTCACGGCGGATCAGCTCGCGAATACCGTCGGTGACCAGGTGGTCGTAGAACACGACATCCGCATCCTGAAGAACCTGGAGGCCACGCAGCGTGAGCAGCCCGGCATCGCCCGGCCCGGCGCCCACCAGAATGATCTCCCCGCCCGTACTGCCGGGGTTATCCAGTTCGTCTTCGAGGATTTGTTGCGCCGCCGTCTCGTTACCGGCCTGCATCAGGCTGGCAAAGCGGCCGCGAAACACACGCTCCCAGAAGCGACGGCGTTCCGTCACGCTGGTCAGACGCGTTTTCAGGTGGTTGCGCCAGTAGCTGGCCTTCTCCGCCATGCGTCCGAGGCTGGTCGGCAGCAGCGCTTCGATTTTTTCCCGCAGCACGCGCGCCAGCACCGGGGCGGTGCCGCCGGAGGAGATCGCCACCAGCAGCGGCGAGCGGTCGACAATCGACGGGAAGATAAATGAACATAACGGCTGGTCGTCTACCACGTTCACCAGACGGTGACGGGCCTGAGCTGCGTCGGAGATGCGGCGGTTGAGCGCCCGATCTTCGGTTGCCGCAATCACCAGCACCACGCTGTCGATCTGAGACTCTGCAAAATCCGCCTCTGCAACGATCTGCACCTGCGCCCCGGCGCGTTGCAGGAAGGCGATTTTGCGATCGGCAATTTCACCCGTCCCGACAACCAGTACCGGTCGGTCTTTTAAGGCAGCAAAAAGGGGGAGATAGTCCACAGGCAACAACTCACTAACAACCACGAATAAAGGGACTATAGGGGGCGGCTTAGATCGAATGAAATTACGAATTGGAATGAGTAGTTACTCAATGGAATAACGCCGTGGAAAAGCAAATATCAAAAAGTGCTTAACACGCGAAATTTCGGGCATTTAAGAGCAATTCAAATTGTGTCTACCCGATCACAGTTTCATACTATGCGGGTTAAAATTTTGCTCTGTTTTTAAGGACTCACTATGTTTTCCGCAATGCGCCACCGATTCGTTGTCCTGGCGCTCGGCGTTTGCTTTATCCTTCCGGCTCAGGCAAAAAATCCATCTTACGGTGAAATAGCCAGTATGCAGGCGCGGCATATTGCGACGGTCTTTCCGGGCCGCATGACCGGAACCCCAGCCGAGATGCTTTCGGCAGACTATATCCGTCAGCAGTTTGCGGATATGGGCTATGAGAGCGACATTCGCGCTTTCCACAGCCGCTACATCTATACCACACGCAATAAAACGCAAAACTGGCATAACGTAACCGGCAGCACGGTTATTGCGGCGCACGAAGGAAAGGCGGCTGAGCAGATTATTATTATGGCGCACCTTGATACCTACACGCCGTTGAGCGACGCCGATGTCGATAATAACCTCGGCGGGCTGACGCTTCAGGGACTGGATGATAATGCGGCGGGTCTGGGCGTGATGCTTGAACTGGCCGAACGCCTGAAGAATATTCCGACGAAATACAGCATTCGCTTTGTTGCGACCAGCGGCGAAGAAGAAGGAAAACTCGGCGCTGAGAATCTCCTTAAGCGCATGAGCGCTGAGGAGAAGAAAAATACGTTGCTGGTGATTAACCTCGATAATCTGATCGTGGGGGATAAGCTCTATTTTAATAGCGGACAGAGCACGCCGAGCAGCGTACGTAAACTCACCCGCGACCGGGCGCTGGCGCTTGCCCGCACGCATGGTGTCTATGCCGCGACAAATCCGGGCGATAACCCGGAGTATCCTAAAGGCACAGGCTGCTGTAATGACGGTGAAGTGTTTGATAAGGCGGGCATTCCGGTGCTGTACGTCGAGGCGACGAACTGGGCGCTGGGCAAAAAAGATGGCTATCAGCAGCGCAGCAAATCGAAAGCCTTTCCGGACGGGACCAGCTGGCATGATGTGCGGCTGGATAATCAGCAGCACATTGATAAAGCGCTGCCGCAGCGGATTGAGCACCGCAGCCGGGATGTCGTGAAAGTGATGCTGCCGCTGGTGAAGGAGCTGGCGAAAGCGGGGAAAGCCTGAGGCCGTTAAGCATAGTGCGGCCTTATGCCCTCACCCCAACCCTCTCCCACGGGGAGAGGGTTCCCCACAAAATAATGCCTGCACAGACGGCCCCCTCTCCCTTGAGGGAGAGGGCTGGGGTGAGGGGGAACATACGGCTCTGGTGGTCATTCCGTTCACTTTATGTTCCTTGCTACTCTGTCACGACATGACCGGTGAACGTGCCAGGGTGGCTCAGTCGCCACCACCCTGGCGACCCGGGCTTCCGGCGGAAAATCGCCGCTTCGCGGTGCCTTCGGCTTATTCCTTCCGGCTTATCGGGGACGGGCGGAGGTAACATCCCTGTAAAGCCCGCCCTCTCGGCGCATCCCTGCGCCTCGCCCCGGCCTACAGGAAACGCCTCAGCGATTTACAGCCGGACCGAGGCATCGCTGAAAGCCCTCAGTTATTCTGAGGCAACGTTATCGCTTTTGCTTTCAAATTACTGGGGAACCACCCACGGGGAGAGGGAGAATTAAGCCGTTGTAGGCCCGGTAAGCGCAGCGCCACCGGGCGAAAAAACATTACCCTTCGTGCAATCCGCACTCGCGCTTCAGCCCAAAGAATCGCGTCTCTTCTTCCGCCATTCCCGGTTCCCATTTACGCGTGGTATGGGTGTCGCCTACCGACAGGTAGCCTTGATCCCACAGCGGATGGTACTTCAGCCCGTGCTTTTGCAGATACTGGTACACCGTGCGGTTATCCCAGTCGATGATCGGCAGCACTTTAAACACCCCGCGCTGCACCGCCAGCACCGGCAGCGTGGCCCGGCTCCCGGACTGCTCGCGGCGCAGACCCGCGAACCAGGTCTGAGCGTTCAGCTCTTTCAGCGCCCGGTTCATCGGCTCGACCTTGTTGATCTCATTGTATTTCTCAATGCCCTCAACGCCCTGTTCCCACAGCTTGCCGTAGCGCGCCTCCTGCCAGGCCGCGCTTTCCGTCGCGCGGTAAACTTTGAGGTTCAGCTTGAGCTTGTCCGTCAGCTCGTCAATAAACTGGTAGGTCTCCGGGAACAGATAGCCGGTATCGGTGAGGATCACCGGAATGTCCGGGCGGATCCGATTCACCAGGTGCAGACTGACCGCCGCCTGAATGCCAAAGCTTGACGACAGCACATAGTCACCCGGCAGGTTTTCCAGCGCCCAGGCCACGCGCCCTTCGGCGTCGAGTTTTTCCAGTTGGGCGTTGGTTTCTGCGAGTGCCAGAATGCGTTCGACTTTTGGCAGCTCATTAAGGGCGTTTAGATCGAGTACGGACATAAGAACCTCGTTTGCCTGTTTTGCCGGGCGGCACTGCGTTTGCCCGGCCTACAAAAGCGGTGAAACCGCCGGGATGTTATTCCCAGAAATCCCTTGCGGGATCGAGCACCGGGCGAATGATGCCCGCACGTACCGTAAAGTCGCCGAAGCCTTCATCTGCTTCGCGCTCTTTCGCCCAGCGTCCGATAAGCACGTCGAGGGAATCGAGAATTTCCGGCTCGGTGATGTTCTCGCGGAACATACGCGGAATACGCGTCCCGATACGGTTACCGCCCAGGTGCAGGTTATAGCGACCCGGCGCTTTCCCTACCAGCCCGAGTTCGGCCAGCATCGCGCGACCGCAGCCGTTCGGACAGCCCGTCACGCGCATAACAATATGCTCGTCCGGAATCCCGTGTTTTTCCAGAATCGCTTCCACTTTATCAGTGAAGGACGGCAGGAAACGCTCGGCTTCGGCCATCGCCAGCGGACAGGTCGGGAACGACACGCAGGCCATTGAGTTTTCACGCTGCGGTTTAACCGCATTCATCAACCCGTGCTCGCGCGCCAGCTCTTCAATTCTCGCCTTATCGCTTTCCGGCACGCTGGCGACGATCAGGTTCTGGTTGGCGGTAATACGGAACTCGCCTTTGTGGATCTTCGCGATTTCCAGCAGGCCGGTTTTCAGCGGACGGCCCGGATAATCCAGAATACGGCCGTTTTCGATAAACAGCGTCAGGTGCCATTTATTGTCGATGCCTTTAACCCAGCCGATGCGATCGCCGCGACCGGTGAATTCGTAAGGGCGGATCGGCTCAAATTTGATCCCCGCGCGACGCTCCACTTCCGCTTTGAACGTCTCGACGCCCACGCGCTCCAGGGTGTATTTGGTTTTCGCGTTTTTACGATCGGTACGGTTACCCCAGTCGCGCTGGGTCGTGACCACCGCTTCCGCCACGGCCAGCGTGTGCTCCAGCGGCAGGAAGCCGAACTCGCTCGCGGTGCGGGCGTAGGTTTTCTTGTTCCCGTGCTCGATGGACAAACCGCCGCCCACCAGCAGGTTAAAGCCGACCAGCTTGCCATTTTCGGCAATCGCTACGAAGTTCATGTCGTTGGCGTGCAGGTCGATATCGTTCTGCGGCGGGATCACCACCGTGGTCTTGAATTTGCGCGGCAGGTAGGTCTGACCGAGGATCGGCTCTTCGTCCGTGGTCGCGACTTTCTCCTGATCGAGCCAGATCTCCGCATAGGCACGGGTGCGTGGCAGCAGATGCTCGGAAATCTTCTTCGCCCACTCGTACGCTTCGGCGTGCAGCTCGGATTCATACGGGTTCGAGGTGCAGAGCACGTTACGGTTCATGTCGTTGGCGGTCGCCAGCGCGTCCAGACCCACGGAGTGCAGCATCTGGTGCACCGGCTTGACGTTCTTCTTCAGAATGCCGTGGAACTGGAAGGTCTGACGGTTAGTCAGACGGATGCTGCCGTAAATCGTGTTTTCAGCGGCAAACTTGTCGATAGCCTGCCACTGTTTGGTGGTGATGATGCCACCCGGCAGGCGGCAGCGCAGCAGCATCGCATGACGCGGCTCCAGCTTCTGCTCGGCACGTTCGGCGCGGATATCGCGGTCGTCCTGCTGGTACATACCGTGGAAACGGATCAGCAGGAAGTTGTCGCCTTTGAAACCGCCGGTCAGGCCGTCATTTAAATCTTCGGCAATGGTACCGCGCAGGTAGTTGCTCTCTACCTTCATGCGCTCGGCATCAGACAGTTTGCCTTCGACCACCAGTGGGCCAGGATGTTTTTCGCTCATTAGTAGACATCTCGCTGATAACGGCGCTCTACGCGCAGCTCACTTAAAAATTCATCCGCCGCTTCGGCATCCATACCGCCGAAATCGGCAATCACTTCCAGCAGTGCCTGCTCAACGTCTTTCGCCATGCGATTGGCGTCGCCGCAGACATAAATGTGGGCACCGTCATTGATCCAGCGCCACAGCTCTGCGCCCTGTTCGCGCAGTTTGTCTTGTACGTATACTTTTTCTTTCTGATCGCGGGACCAGGCCAGATCGATGCGGGTCAGCACGCCCTCTTTGACGTAGCGCTGCCATTCAACCTGGTAGAGGAAATCTTCAGTAAAATGCGGGTTGCCGAAGAACAGCCAGTTTTTACCCGGTGCCTCGTCCGCTGCACGCTGCTGCATAAAGGCGCGGAACGGTGCGATGCCGGTGCCCGGGCCAATCATGATCACCGGTGTTTCCGGGTTCGCCGGCAGGCGGAAGTTGTCGTTGTGTTCGATAAAGACGCGCACCTCGCCCTCTTCTTCCACGCGGTCGGCCAGGAAGCCCGACGCCCCACCCGCCCGCGCGCGGCCTTCGATGTCGTAACGCACCACGCCAACGGTGATGTGGACTTCGTTTTCCACTTCCGCCTGTGAGGAGGCGATGGAGTAAAGACGCGGCGTTAGCGGACGCAGCAGGCCGATCAGCGCGTCGGCATCCAGCTGTGCCGGGGAGAAACGCACCATATCGACAATCGGCGTCGTCGCGGCGTAATGCTGTAACTTCGCCTTGTCCCCCACCAGCGGCAGAAGGGACTCGCTGCGCGTTAAGGTGGCGTAGTTTTCAACGATGTTGGCGGTGTTCACCGTCAGCTCGAAATGCCACTGAAGCGCCTCAGAGAGTGGTAAGGTTTTACCTTCCACCTGGACCGGCTCCGTGCCTTTCAGCCACAGCAGCTCGACCAGCTCTTTCACCAGCGCCGGATCGTTCTGATACCAGACACCCAGCGCATCGCCAGGCTGATAACGCAGGCCGGAGTCACCGAGATCGATTTCGATATGGCGTACGTCTTTTTCCGAATTACGGCCCGTGATTTTCTGGTTTACCGACAGGCTCGCCGTCAGCGGCGCCTCTTTCGTGTAAGGGCTGGTGTGGATTTCGTTAACGGTGCCCGCTGCGGTAACGGCGGCCTGCGATGGCGTCTCTTTCGGGACGCGGGCCTTCAGCACCTCAACGATGCGCGCCCGCCATTCGGCGGCGGCGGCCTGGTATTCGACATCAGCGTCTACGCGATCCAGCAGGCGCTCTGCGCCCAGTTCCGCCAGCTTGCTGTCGAAGTCTTTACCGGACTGGCAGAAAAATTCATAGGACGTATCACCGAGGCCGAAGACGGCAAAGGCGGTGCCCTCCAGCCTTGGCGCTTTTTTCGAGAACAGGAACTTATGCAGCGCGACGGCTTCTTCAGCAGGTTCGCCTTCCCCCTGCGTTGACGCCACCACCACCAGCAGTTTTTCTGACGCGATCTGTTTGAATTTATAATCCCCGGCGTTGACCAGGTTAACGTTCAGCTTCGCGGCGAGCAGGTCATCACGCAGCGCTTCGGCCACACGACGGGCATTACCCGTTTGCGAAGCGGAGATAAGCGTGATGGCAGGAATTTCAACGGCCGTTGGCGGGACGCCAGCCACAGCACCCGGCTGCTGATTGAGCATTCCCCAGAAATAGCCGGAGACCCAGGCGAGCTGGGTGGGTGAAAAATCGGAAGTCGCGGCCTGGAGGCGCGCCAGTTGCTCCGGGTTAAGGGGAAGCAAATTTGAAGGTGGGGCCTGTGTTGTCATGCGTCGTTATGTTCCAGTAGCAAAGCGGACTTTAAGCGAATAAATCCAAACTGAAGATAAGGTTAACGGCGGGGATAATAACAATTAAAGAAGGGATGGAAATAATAAATAACCAAATGGACTAACCTGTTTTAGTTATCGTTCTTAACGATAAAAGCGATTAAATAACTATCTGAAATAAAAGAATAAAAGCCGATAAACACCATGAATACGAGGCGGTGACCGTTCAGAGCCGTTTTAGTTAATGATAAAAATTGTGCTTTCCGGTACTATGCGGCGGTTTTTTCCGCATTCCTGAGAGCTATGATGTCCACCACACTGTTTAAAGATTTCACCTTCGAAGCCGCACACCACCTTCCACACGTTCCTGCCGGGCACAAATGTGGCCGCCTGCATGGACACTCGTTTATGGTGCGTCTTGAAATCACCGGTGAAGTCGATCCCCATACGGGCTGGATCATGGACTTTGCCGAACTGAAGGCCGCGTTTAAGCCGACCTACGATCGTCTCGATCATTACTATCTAAATGATATTCCGGGCCTTGAAAACCCGACCAGCGAAGTGCTGGCAAAATGGATTTGGGATCAGATGAAACCGCTGGTACCGCTGCTGAGCGCGGTGATGATCAAAGAGACCTGCACGGCAGGCTGCGTCTACCACGGGGAGTGAATCTCCTCCGTTGCGGTCTCACGAGGCACGAGCGGCGTAAACTCGTAGAGCACCAGCGCATTACTCTCCAGTGATTCAGTCAGTTGCCAGCCGTCATAAAGGCGTTCATCGCGTACGGAAAGCGTTGGACGCGCTTTATGCGCTATCCAGCGCCACATCTCTTCATCAGGGCCGCTTTCGCTGCCAACCCCTTCAAGTAACGGATAGAGCGCGCCGTTGTGCTGATCAAACAGATGGCATTTAATTCTCCATTTACCGCGCATTCCCTTCAGGTGTAAATGATACTGCTGGCGAAAACGCTGGATGAAGGCTTCTTCACTGGAAAGGAGCGGATTAAAAACCACCACATTTCGCAGCAACAGCTGATAACCATTGCGATGGCGCGTAAGCAGGACACGCTTATCATTGACCAGCACCTCGCCCCGCAGACGTTGCCAGAGCCAGAGAACCCAATAAACCGGACGCGGCAGACCATGGTTATACTGTAGCGCCAGGCTTGAGGTATCGATGGTGTTGTTCGCACGGGCTTCTCCCTGAAGGCCCGAATTGAGCCAGAATCCCGCCAGCCAGACCTGCTCCGAAAGCCCGAGCAGGTTCTGCATCAGCAGCGCCCCACGAAAAAACCAGCCGTTTGTCGCCCGTGTGTTGCCGGTGAGGGTATTCCAGGAGAGAAGCCAGACGGGAAGCGAACATTTACGCAGGCGAAGGGCGGCGAGGATCTGGCGGACCTTCAGTATCGGATAATTTTCCGTTGAGGAGAGAGGGGCTGGCTCCAGCTGCGCGGGATCGAGAAGCTCATTGGCATCGGCAGAACAGGCAAGAAAATCGGCCTGCATCAGGATGGCTGAACTGAACAGGGTATCCTCGCTTACGCCCGCGCTGACGGGGGCAAATCGGTGCCATAAACCAAACTTTGCCTGCGGAAGATAAGTTCGTATCGCCTTTTGCTGGGCCAGCCAGACCTGCTCCCGGCTCTCCTCACTCGCCTGTGTTGACCAGTGCATGACGAAATGCCAGCCTGCGGTGATCTCTGGCGAAAAATGATTAACTGACTGTTGTAAAAAGCGGGTGAGAAGATCGCGGCGGGTCGTTACGCCGGTGTGCAGTAGCACCGTCCACTGCTTTTTTGCCAGCCAGGTGAAAATCTGATGCAGATTGTACCAGCAGGCGTAGCCCGCCATCTGGGGGTCATCCCACCCGGTGGCAAACAGACGACTGCTGAGAAAAGGTTCGGCGATATCAATTCCCTCTATGGGAATGGCCTCATTTATCGCCTCCAGATTTTGTCGAACGTCCTCCCGCAGCAAATCGTCAAGCTCACGCAGGGTAATGACCACCCGCATACGACGCAGCGAGGCAGAAAGAGGATTGAGCTGCTCAAGATCCAGTCTCTGCTCCTGCTGCGGGTGAACGATGAGCGGCGAGGCTCCCCAACCGCGCGCCACCGGTTCATTGAGCAGGCTAAACAGCTTGTCCACGGCGACCGGATAGCGCTGCTCACGCCTGTCCGTCCGAATACGTGCCGCCTCCGGGTGCTGGCGCCGGGCCTTACGAAACTCGCCCGGAGACATATTGTGAACACGCCTGAACCGATCGCTCATCATGCGCGTGCTGGCGAAACCCTGCTCAAGCGCAATCTGGTGCAGCGGTCGGTTCGTCAGCCGGAGAGCGTCAGCCGCCTTTTCCAGCCGCAGGTGGGTGATGTACTGCATGAAACTGATCCCCACCTCCTTACGAAAGAGACGAGAGAGCCAGGCTTCAGAGACATATTCACTCGCGGCGATTTCCGCAAGCGTAATACGGCGGGAATAACTGGCATTGATCCGCTCTATCACCCGGGCGATGCGTTTGCTGTGCGCTGAGGAAAATTCCCGGGACAGCATACGGGCGGGCTGTTGAAAGCGGCTGGTCAGCAACAGCAATATCTCGCTCAGCCAGCGGTACGCCTCCAGCCGGTAGCGGTGCGGGTCGTTGATGAGAGTGACCACAAGAAGCTGGCGCAGCAGATCGCGAAGCGCATCGCATTGGGGCCAGACGCCTCCGGCTTCTGCCGGTACAGCATAATCATGGGCAAAAAAATCATTGCAGAGCTGGACGACCCAGCGCCCGGAAAGGGTTACGCGCAGGGTGACATTTGCCGTTTCGCTCGTGAATTGCCAGCGCCGATGACGGTTGATAATGGCAAGGGTATTGGCCTCCAGGATGTCACGTCCCACATCGGTGTTCAGCTCTGCCCGCCCTTCCAGCACCCAGAGCAACGTTAGCGTATCGCCTTCATCCTCCACGCAGTGGCGAATGTCCTGAATCTCTATCCAAAATTCATCTCCCCGTTGCGCCATCTTACCCCTCACCAAAGACAAATAATGACCTGATCTTTTTTGTCATAACTGAATTGTATGAAAAACAATCAAAACAAAGCCGTCGCTTTACAACAAAAAAATGCATTTTCAGGCGGGACGATCGTCATAGACTCGAAATTATCATCGTTTGGCAGAAAAAGGATAACAAAAATGACACATCCCATTATCGAAGCTCTGCGTGGCAACGAAGCTCGGTTCACTGAATTACGTCGCTATTTTCATCAGCATCCAGAAATTGGTTTTGAGGAGCACAACACGAGCGATCGCGTTGCAGCGCTGCTTCAGGAATGGGGATATGAGGTTCATCGCGGCCTGGCGAAAACCGGTGTGGTCGGCACACTGAAGGTGGGTAACGGGCATAAACGCCTGGGCCTGCGCGCCGATATGGATGCGCTGCCAATGCAGGAAAACAACGGCAAGGCGTGGAGCAGTACCGTTGAGGGTAAATTCCACGGCTGCGGTCATGACGGCCACACCACAACGCTCCTGTATGCAGCGGAGTACCTGGCACGCACCCGCAATTTTAACGGCACGCTGCACCTTATTTTTCAGCCCGCGGAAGAACTTCTTTATGGCGGACGCGTTATGGTAGAGGACGGTTTGTTTGACCTGTTCCCCTGCGACCACATCTTTGGTCTGCATAATATGCCGTCACAGCCCCTCGGAAAAATTGGTCTGCGCGATGGCGCCATGATGGCCTCTTCCGACACTCTTCATATTGAAGTTAACGGCGTGGGGGGGCACGGTGCGGTGCCAGAACATACCGTTGACGCCACCCTGGTTGCCTGCCATATCACTATCGCGTTGCAGTCGATAGTTTCGCGCAACATTACCCCTTTCCAGCCAGCCGTCGTTACCGTAGGCAGCATTCAGGCCGGACATGCCCCTAACATTATCAACGACAAAGTATTGATGAAACTTACCGTGCGCACGCTGGATGAACGCGTGCGGCAAACCGTGCTACAGCGTATCCATGATATCGCCGTTGCACAGGCGGAAAGTTTCAATGCGACGGCCACCATTCGACACATTAACGGCAGCCCGGTGCTGAAAAACAATCCGCAAGCCAATGAGATGGTGCGCAACGTCGCCATCGATCTGTTCGGTCAGGATGCCGTCGCGGAGGTGAATGCGTTTATGGGCAGCGAAGACTTTGCTTTTATGCTCGAGAAAAATCCCAATGGCTGCTATTTCACCCTTGGCGCCGGGGATGAGCCTGACCGCTGCATGGTACATAACCCGGGCTACGACTTTAACGACAACATTCTCCTCACCGGCGCGGCGCTGTGGGCCGCACTGACCGAACACTATCTGCACTGATTCGCACCTTCCCGGGAGGGCTGCACTATGAGTACCGTTTCCCTGACAGGCGCATCCGCCTACGCCGGTAACGATCGGCTGCTGGCGGGTATCGTCATGAGCGTTCTGACATTCTGGCTGTTTGCCCAGTCGGTTATCAACGTGGTTCCGGCCATGCAGAACAGCCTCGATATTGCCCTCGAAACCCTTACGCTGGCCGTCAGCCTGAGCGCGTTGTTCAGCGGCTGTTTTGTCGTTGCCTGCGGTGGGTTTGCCGATAAGTTTGGGCGCATGCGCCTGACCATGATTGGCCTGATCCTGAGCATGATCGGGAGTGGTCTGCTGTTCATTTCATGGGAGCCCGTCCTGTTTCTGTTGGGAAGAGCGATACAGGGGCTATCAGCGGCCTGCATCATGCCCGCCACGCTGGCGCTGATTAAAACCTGGTATGAAGGTAAAGCACGCCAGCGCGCAATCAGTTTCTGGGTTATCGGTTCATGGGGCGGGAGTGGCCTGAGCTCGTTTGTGGGAGGCGCCATCGCCACCACGCTGGGCTGGCGCTGGATTTTTATTCTGTCGATGGTGGTAGCGCTGGTCGCGCTATTGCTTATCCGCGCCACGCCGGAAAGCCGCAGCCCTGATGCGTGTCGACACAAACTGGATATCAGCGGCCTGGTGAGTTTTGTCCTTATGCTGGTGCTGTTCAATCTGTTTATCAGTAAAGGACACAGCTGGGGCTGGAGCAGCAGTTTATCGCTTCTTGTACTGTGTGGAGCCGTGATTGCACTGATGTGTTTTGTCGTTACCGGGCGGCGGAAAGGCGATGCGGCGCTGATCGATTTCGCCCTGTTTAAAAACCGGGCCTACAGCGCCTCGGTATTCTCAAATTTCCTGCTCAACGGCTGCATTGGCACCATGATGATCGCCAGCATCTGGTTGCAGCAAGGCCATCATCTGTCACCGCTACAGACCGGCATGATGACGCTGGGGTATCTGGTTACCGTACTGGCGATGATCCGGGTGGGTGAAAAACTGCTTCAGCGCTATGGCGCCAGGCTGCCGATGATGACCGGCCCGCTGCTGACCGCAACAGGTATTTCGCTGATTTCATGCACCTTCTTAAGCAAAGAGGTCTACATTGTCACCGTTTTTCTGAGCAATATTTTATTCGGGCTGGGGCTCGGATGTTACGCCACGCCCTCAACGGACACGGCGGTAATGAATGCCCCTGAAAACAAAGTGGGGGTGGCTTCAGGGATCTATAAGATGGGCAGTTCCCTGGGCGGCGCTATGGGGATCGCGGTCACCGCATCGCTGTACGCGCTATGGCTGCCGATGGGAACGGCCAGTGCCGCGCAGTATGCCTTGCTTTTCAACAGTGCGATTTGCCTTGGGTCGGCAGTCGTGACCTGGGCTTTACTGCCAACAACAAAAGCCCCGCGTTAAGCGGGGCCACAAAAGTATCAGGCAATGTTCAGATATTTGTGCGTCTGCATCGACAGCCGCCAGTTGCGGGCGATACAGGTTTCAATGCACAGACGGGTCGCATCGTCTTTCTGGCTGATAGGCTGTAGCGCGATAACGCGCTGCTTTTCGTCCGTCAGCGTCGCCAGCAGTTCGTCCAGCGCTTCGATGTCACGCACGCGCCCCACCGGATGTTTGATCTCATCAGCACGCTCAAGCGCCTGCGACAGTACGTCATACCCGCCACGCATATTCACTTTTGGTGAAACCGTGACCCACGTTGAATGGGAGCAGCGCACTTCATGGGTGCCGCTGGTTTCGATCTGACAGCTATAGCCGTTCTTCTCAAGCAGTTCGGTGAGCGGCATCAGATCGTGAATGCAGGGTTCCCCGCCGGTGATCACCACATGCCGCGCCGTCCAGCCCTGACGACCAATAATGGCAAGCAGATCTTCCGCGCTGCCCGCGCCCCATTTATCGCTCTCTTTGGTTTTCGCCAGAATGCTGAACAGCGACACTTCCCGATCTGCGAGCTTATCCCACGTATGTTTGGTATCACACCAGGCGCAGCCAACCGGGCATCCCTGTAAACGAATAAAGATAGCGGGAACGCCGGTAAAGTAACCCTCGCCTTGCAGGGTCTGGAACATCTCGTTAATCGGGTACTGCATAGTCAACTCTGTTAAGGGGATAAACGATAAGTATCGCAGATCCCCGTCAGATGATCATGCTCCATCGGTGCTTTGCGCGCCAATTGCCGCCATAAACCGTTCCGTAATTTGCTGCGGTCGGGTGATCGCCCCGCCGACGACAACCGTGTGCGCCCCCAGCGCCAGACACCTGGCCGCGCGATCGGGGGTATCCACGTTCCCTTCGGCAATCACAGGGATCGTGACGGCAGACAGCACCTCTTTCAAAAACGCGCAGTCATTTTCCGGTAGCGAATGGCCGGCGGTCTCCGCCGTATAACCGTAAAGGGTGGTTCCGACGCAATCAAACCCCAGCGCCTGCGCGGTCACAGCCTCCTGTACGGTGGCAATATCCGCCATCAGCAGCAGCGAAGGGTAACGGGCGCGGATCTGCGCGATCAACTTGTCCAGCGATCCGCCACCGGGCCGTTTCCGGGCGGTCGCATCCAGCGCAATGATGTCCGGCGCGACCGCCATCAGCTCATCCACTTCTTTGAGCGTCGCGGTAATGAACACCTCGCTATCCGGATAGTCACGTTTGATGATGCCGATGACCGGCAGTGAGACCAGCCCTTTGATAGCCTCGATATCCACCACGCTATTGGCGCGGATCGCCGCGGCTCCGCCCTGGGCCGCCGCCAGCGCCATTCGCGACATAATAAACGGGCTGTGCAGCGGTTCGTTTTCCAGCGCCTGGCAGGAGACGACCAGTTTTCCTTTCAGGTTATCCAGTACAGTTTTCATTACGATAAAATCTCTTCCACTTCGTTTTTGATAATGGTGACGTGCGGGCCATAGATGACCTGGACACCGTTGCCGCGGACGATTACGCCGCGCGCGCCGGTCGCTTTCAGTGCAGATTCATTGACTTTGCTACCGTCTTTCACCGTGACGCGAAGGCGCGTGGCGCAGCAGTCAACGTCATCCAGATTGTCTTTTCCTCCCAGCCCGGCGATCACCGCCGCGGCGCGCTCGCTTTGCGGCAGGGTAGCCTCGTCAGCCAACGCCTCCTTTTCACGGCCCGGCGTGGCAAAATCAAAACGTTTGATCAGATAGCGGAAGGTACAGTAGTAAAGGAAGAACCACGGTACGCCCACCAGCGGGACGAACATCCAGTTAGTTTTCGCTTCCCCCTGCAAAATGCCGAACAGCACGAAATCAATAAACCCGCCGGAGAATGTTTGTCCGATGGTGATGTGCAGCATGTGCGCGAGCATAAACGCCAGCCCGTCAAACAGCGCATGAATGACGTACAGCACCGGGGCAATAAACAGGAATGAGAACTCTATGGGCTCGGTAATTCCCGTCAGGAATGAGGTTAACGCCGCAGAGAGCAGCAGCCCGGCGACGCGCTTCTTATTCTCCGGCCTGGCCGTGTGGTACATCGCCAGACACGCGCCGAGCAGACCAAACATCATGGTAATAAAGCGCCCGGACATGAAGCGCGACGTGCCCTCATAGAAATGCTGCGTGTTCGGATCGGCGAGCTGGGCGAAGAAGATCCGCTGCGTGCCCTCAACCAGGTGACCGTTAACAATTTCACTGCCGCCAAGCGCGGTGGTCCAGAACGGAAGATAGAAGATGTGGTGCAGACCAAACGGGCCAAGCATGCGCAGGATGAAGCCGTACAGCAACGTCCCCAGATAGCCGGTGGCATCCACCAGCCCGCCGAGGCCAAAGATCAGCTTCTGAAAATGCGGCCAGACCACGGTCATCAGCGCGCCGACGAGTATCGCCGCCAGCGAGCTGATAATGGGAACGAAGCGTGAGCCGCCAAAAAAGCCCAGAAATTGCGGAAGCGCGATTTTATTAAACCGATGATGCAGTGCGCAGGTCACCAGCCCAATAACTACCCCACCAAATACGCCCGTTTCAAGCGTCTGAATACCCAGCGTCATGCCCTGCCCTACGGCGCCCGGGTTGTCATGCGCCAGTTTTCCAGTCAGGATCAGCAGCGCATTGATAGTGGCATTCATCACCAGATAAGCGAGCAACGCCGCCAGCCCTGCCGTGCCTTTATCATTTTTCGCCAGCCCAACGGCGACCCCAACAGCAAACAGTACCGACAGGTTTGCAAACACAATCGAGCCTGCGCTGCTCATGATGGTAAAGATGGCCTGTAGCCAGCCAACGTCTAAAAATGGATACGCGGTAAGCGTATTCGGATTCGATAGCGCCCCGCCAATCCCTAGCAACAGACCTGCTGCGGGCAGTATGGCGATAGGTAACATAAAGGATTTGCCAAAGCGTTGCGCTTTTTCAAACCATCCGCCGGAAGACGCTCCGCTGAACATTTGCATCATTTTTTTATCCCTCTGGTTATTGATGAAAATTTTTACCACATATATTTTCAATTGTGAAAATTAACACCAAAAACCAGGACGCCGATCATACTTTTTCGAAATGACTGGCATCTCTCCCCCGCTTTCCGCCACACTAGTTGGCAGAGAAACGCATTAAGGATCTAGCATGTCGGACCATGAAAACCTGCTGCTGAAGCTACGCCAGGAGGCTTCCGGGTACAGCCCAACACAACAAAAACTGGGGGAGTTTGTCCTCAACGATCCTGCCAGAGTGCTCTACCTGACGATCACCGAGCTGGCGCGTGAAAGCGGCACCAGCGAGGCCAGCGTCACACGCCTTTGCCGCACGCTGGGCTGTAAGGGATATAACGAATTTAAAATGGCGCTTGCACTGGATATTCAGCAGGGTTTGCCGGAGCGTCAGGCAGGAGATGCGATAGATAACGTGGTGGATGAGTCCGTCCAGGCGCTGCAAGATACCGCAAAACTCCTCGACCGGGCCCAGCTTGAACAGGCGACACTGGCCCTGCATCAGGCGCAGTCAGTGCAAATTTACGGAGTGGCGGCCAGCGCAATTCTGGGGGAGTATTTGCATTACAAGCTGCTGCGACTCGGCAAACCTGCACAGCTGTTTAGCGATATGCATCGCGCCGCCATGAATGCGACGACGCTCTCGAAAGAGACGCTGGTGGTGGCCATCTCAAGTTCCGGCTCTACACGGGATCTGCTTCACGTGGTGAAACTCGCCCGCAAGCGGGGCGTTAAGGTACTGGCGCTCAGCAATACGCCTCGCAGCCCGCTGGCCTCCCTGAGCGATTTACAGCTGGTTGCAGCCAAGCCCGAGGGACCGCTGAGCGCGGGTGCGCTCAATGCCAAGGTTGGCGTGATGCTGCTGATTGAACTGCTAACCACTTCCCTTATTGCAGTAGACGGCCATTACGGTGACGTTAGCCAGCAAACGGCAAGCGCCACGTTGCCGCTTCTGCTATAGAAAACAAAAAACCCGCCGAAGCGGGTTTTTTCATAAGAACGAAGGTTCAGGCTTATGCCTGGCCTTTGATCTCTTTACGACCGTTGTAAGGTGCTTTTTCGCCCAGCGCTTCTTCGATACGAATCAGCTGGTTGTATTTAGCAACACGGTCAGAACGGCTCATAGAACCGGTTTTGATCTGGCCAGCAGCGGTACCAACAGCCAGGTCAGCGATGGTAGCATCTTCAGTTTCGCCAGAACGGTGAGAGATAACCGCGGTGTAGCCAGCGTCTTTCGCCATTTTGATCGCAGCCAGCGTTTCGGTCAGAGAACCGATCTGGTTGAATTTGATCAGGATGGAGTTAACGATGCCTTTCTCGATGCCTTCTTTCAGGATCTTGGTGTTGGTTACGAACAGATCGTCACCAACCAGCTGGATTTTGTCGCCCAGTACTTTGGTCTGGTATGCGAAACCATCCCAGTCAGACTCGTCCAGACCGTCTTCAATAGAAACGATTGGGTACTGTTTGGTCAGGTCTTCCAGGAAGTGGGTGAACTCTTCGGAGGTGAACGCTTTGTTGCCTTCGCCAGCCAGAACGTATTTACCGTCTTTGTAGAATTCAGATGCTGCGCAGTCCATCGCCAGGGTGATGTCTTTGCCCAGCTCGTAGCCTGCTGCTTTAACCGCTTCAGCGATAACAGCCAGTGCTTCTGCGTTAGAACCCAGGTTTGGCGCGTAGCCGCCTTCGTCACCAACAGCCGTGTTCATGCCTTTAGCTTTCAGAACTTTAGCCAGGTTGTGGAACACTTCAGAACCCATACGTACCGCTTCTTTCAGGGTTTTCGCGCCAACTGGCTGAATCATGAATTCCTGAATATCAACGTTGTTGTCTGCGTGCTCACCACCGTTGATGATGTTCATCATTGGTACAGGCATGGAGTATTTGCCTGGGGTGCCGTTCAGTTCAGCGATGTGCTCGAACAGTGGCATGCCTTTAGCTGCCGCTGCCGCTTTGGCGTTCGCCAGGGAAACGGCCAGGATTGCGTTCGCACCGAAGTTAGATTTGTTTTCAGTACCGTCCAGATCGATCATGATCTTGTCGATGCCAGCCTGATCTTTAGCATCTTTGCCAACGATAGCCTGAGCAATAGGACCGTTAACAGCGCCAACCGCTTTCAGTACGCCTTTGCCCATGAAACGGGATTTGTCGCCATCACGCAGTTCCAGCGCTTCGCGGGAACCTGTAGAAGCACCTGATGGAGCCGCTGCCATACCGACGAAACCACCTTCCAGATGAACTTCAGCTTCAACGGTCGGGTTACCACGGGAGTCGATGATTTCACGACCGATGACTTTAACGATTTTGGACATTAGATTTTCCTCAGTACAAGTTAAACTAAAACTCCAGACAAACAACGCGTACCAAGGGTACGCGTTGCCGTTCTAACTTTTTTTACTTCGCCTGACGCTTCTGGTACTCGCTGGCGGCTTTCACGAAGCCTGCAAACAGCGGATGCCCGTCACGCGGCGTTGAAGTAAATTCCGGGTGGAATTGGCAGGCCACGAACCACGGATGGTTAGGCACTTCGATGATCTCGACTAACTGATCATCCCCGGAACGGCCCGCAACACGCAGACCCGCAGCTTCAATTTGTTTCAACAACATGTTGTTGACTTCATAGCGGTGACGATGGCGTTCGGTGATGACCGGTTCGCCGTACAGCTTGCGTACTACGCTATCGTCGGACAGCTGGCAGGCCTGTGCGCCAAGACGCATGGTGCCACCCAGATCGCTCTTCTCGGTACGGACTTCGACGTTACCGTCTTCGTCGCGCCATTCCGTAATCAGCGCCACAACAGGGTACTTACAGTCTGGCACAAATTCCGTAGAGTTCGCGTTTTCCATTCCCGCTACGTTGCGCGCAAATTCAATCAGCGCAACCTGCATACCCAGGCAGATACCGAGGTATGGAATATTGTTTTCACGCGCATAGCGTGCAGTGGCGATCTTGCCTTCAACACCACGGTAGCCGAAGCCGCCAGGGATGAGGATAGCATCCAGATCTTTAAGAATTTCAACGCCGCGCGTCTCCACATCCTGCGAATCAATCAGCTTGATGTTCACAGAGACGCGATTCTTCAGACCGCCGTGTTTCAGCGCTTCGATAACGGACTTATAGGCATCCGGCAGTTCGATGTACTTGCCGACCATACCGATAGTCACTTCGCCGCCCGGATTGGCTTCTTCGTAAATCACCTGCTCCCATTCAGACAGGTTAGCTTCCGGACAGTTCAAGCTGAATCGTTTACAAATATAATCGTCCAGACCCTGTGATTTCAACAGGCCCGGGATTTTATAAATGGAATCGACATCTTTCATTGAAATAACGGCTTTTTCAGGCACGTTACAGAATAATGCAATTTTCGCGCGTTCGTTCGCCGGAATCGCGCGATCGGAACGGCAAACCAGGATGTCAGGCTGAATACCGATGGAGAGCAGCTCTTTAACAGAGTGCTGAGTCGGTTTGGTTTTCACTTCACCTGCTGCCGCCATGTAAGGCACCAGCGTCAGGTGCATGAACAGCGCGTGCTCACGACCAATATCTACCGCCAGCTGACGAATCGCTTCGAGGAACGGCAGGGATTCGATATCCCCTACGGTACCGCCGATTTCAACCAGCACAACGTCGTGCCCTTCGCCACCGGCAAGAACACGCTCTTTAATGGCGTTAGTGATGTGTGGGATGACCTGCACGGTCGCGCCCAGGTAGTCACCACGGCGCTCTTTACGCAGAACGTCAGAGTAGATACGGCCAGTCGTAAAGTTGTTACGACGGGTCATTTTGGTACGGATGAAACGCTCGTAGTGGCCAAGATCCAGATCGGTTTCAGCGCCGTCTTCAGTAACGAACACTTCCCCGTGTTGGGTTGGGCTCATGGTGCCAGGATCGACGTTGATGTACGGATCCAGTTTCATCATGGTCACATTGAGGCCACGGGCTTCAAGAATGGCTGCGAGGGAGGCTGCGGCAATGCCTTTACCCAGAGAGGATACGACCCCGCCGGTCACAAAAATATAGTTCGTTGTCATGCTGAACCTGAGAAGTTAGGGTGAAACGATGGAATAACCAGGACGGGAAAGTAGTATACCCGAACACGACGAGCGCCACAAACTTTCATTCTCCGTCTCCACTCCAGGCCATGACAAACATAAGGAGTGAGAAAATAGCCCCTTTTGAGTAAATGTTTTTGACGCAAATCAAGCGCTTGTCATTTAAAAAATCACACAAACTGCGCTTGATCGCAAAATCTCGTTAGAGATCATGTTCCTGGCGTTTTACTTCCTGCCAGACTTCTTCCATCGCGTCGAGGTCAATCCCGCTCATTTCCAGGCCGCGCGAAGCGACAATCCGCTCAACTTCGCGAAAGCGACGTTCGAATTTAATGTTCGCTTTTTGCAGGGCGGTTTCCGCTTTTACACCGAGGTGCCGCGAAAGGTTGACGGTCGCAAACAGCAGATCGCCCATCTCCTCTTCCAGCTTTGCTTCATCCACAACGGCCTGCTGCGCTTCATGCATCACTTCGTCGATCTCTTCGTGCACTTTTTCCAGCACCGGGCCGAGAGAGGTCCAGTCAAACCCTACCGCCGAGCAGCGCTTTTGAATTTTGTGCGCCCGCATCAGCGCGGGAAGGTTCAGGGGAATGTCGTCCAGCGCCGAGTGCTGGGATTTTTCAGCGCGTTCGGCGCTTTTGATCTGCTCCCAGCGCGCCAGCACTTCCGCACTGTTGCCTGCGGAGGCATCGCCAAAAATATGCGGATGACGACGCTCCAGCTTGTCGCTGATAGCGGCGCAGATATCGTCAAAGTTAAAGCGCCCCTCTTCCTGCGCCATCTGCGCGTAGAACACCACCTGGAACAGCAGGTCGCCCAGCTCACCGCGCAGATCGTCGAAGTCTTCGCGCGAAATCGCGTCCAGCACTTCGTAGGTCTCTTCCAGGGTGTAAGGCGCAATGGTGGCGAAAGTCTGCTCTTTATCCCACGGGCAGCCGTTTTCCGGATCGCGCAGGCGTTTCATGATGCCAAGCAGGCGGTCGATTTGAGTCATAACAGATTCCATTAAATGCCTGAGCCGGGTGGCGGCGTTGCCTTACCCGGCCTACAGAAGAGGATGTTTAGCCGCCGTGCAGACGACGCGCGTCAATCACATCCGGCACCTGGTTCAGTTTGCCGAGTACGCGGCCCAGCACCTGAAGGTTATAGATTTCGATAGTCATATCGATGGTGGCAAGCTGCTCGCGGGTATCGCTGCGGCTGGCAACGCCCAGCACGTTGACCTTCTCGTTGGCGAGAATGGTGGTGATGTCGCGCAGCAGGCCGCTGCGGTCGTTGGCGGTGACGCGTACCACCAGCGAGTAACCCGCCGAGTAACTCTCCCCCCAGACGGCTTCCACGATCCGTTCCGGCGCATGCGATTGCAGCTCTGCAAGCTGATCGCAGTCGGAGCGGTGAATCGAGATCCCGCGCCCCTGGGTGATAAAGCCGACAATATCGTCTCCCGGGATCGGCTGGCAGCAGCGGGCAATATGGTGCATGAGGTTACCCACCCCTTCAACCACCACGCGGCCATTGTCCTTGCTGCGCTGCTGCGGAGCATAGGTTTTCTGCTGGAGTTGTTTCAGCGCCGCCGCATCCTGCTCCGCTGCGCTTGGCTTGTTGAACTGCGCTTGCAGGAAGTTCACCATCTGGTTCAGGCGGATATCGCCGCCGCCAATCGCCGCTAACAGTTCGTCGAGCTCGTTGAAGTTGTAGCGCGGCAGCAGGAATTTCTCCGCCTCTTTCAGGCTGATGCCAATATGTTCCAGCTCGTCGTCCAGGATCTGGCGACCGGCAAGGATGTTCTTGTCACGATCCTGCTTGCGGAACCAGGCGTGGATTTTAGAGCGCCCACGGCTGGTGGTAACGTAACCGAGGTTCGGATTCAGCCAGTCGCGGCTTGGGTTTGGCTGCTTCTGGGTGATGATTTCAATCTGATCGCCCATCTGGAGCTGGTAGGTAAACGGTACGATACGTCCGCCGATCTTCGCCCCGATGCAACGGTGTCCCACATCGCTGTGGATATGGTAGGCGAAATCGAGCGGCGTGGAGCCTGCCGGCAAATCAACCACGTCCCCTTTCGGGGTAAAGACGTAGACGCGATCGTCGAAGACCTGACTGCGCACTTCGTCGAGCATTTCGCCGGAGTCAGCCATCTCTTCCTGCCACGCAATCAGCTTACGCAGCCAGGCGATACGATCCTCGTGACCGGAGCGACCGCCGCCGGAGGTACCCTCTTTGTATTTCCAGTGCGCCGCCACGCCCAGCTCGGCGTCTTCGTGCATCTGTTTGGTACGGATCTGAATTTCCACCGTTTTGCCGCCAGGGCCGAGCACCACGGTATGAATAGACTGATAGCCGTTTGGTTTGGGGTTGGCGACGTAGTCATCGAACTCATCCGGCAGATGGCGGAAGTGAGTATGTACTATCCCCAGTGCGGCATAACAGTCCTGGAGACGCTCCGCCACGATACGTACGGCGCGCACGTCAAACAGTTCGTCAAAGGCGAGGTGTTTCTTCTGCATTTTGCGCCAGATGCTGTAGATGTGCTTCGGACGCCCGTAGACCTCGGCGCGCACATTCTCCTCTTTCATCGACTGGCGCAGCCCGCTGACAAATTCCTCGATATAGTGCTCGCGGTCAATGCGGCGTTCGTGCAGCAGTTTTGCAATGCGTTTGTATTCCGCCGGATGCAGATAGCGGAAGCAGTAATCTTCCAGCTCCCACTTCAGTTGCCCAATACCCAGACGGTTCGCCAGCGGCGCATAGATATTCGTACACTCTTTGGCGGCCAGGACGCGCTCGTCTTCCGGCGCATCCTTCACTTCACGCAGATGGGCAACCCGTTCGGCCAGCTTGATAACCACGCAGCGGAAATCATCTACCATCGCCAGCAGCATGCGGCGGACGTTATCCACCTGCTCGGAAGAGACAGAGTCCGTTTGCGCGGCTTTAAGCTGACGAATGGCTGCCATATCACGCACGCCGTGGATGAGCGCCACGACGGACTGGCCGACGCTTTCACGCAAGACGTCTTCCGTCACCACGTCGGCGTCCGCCAGGGGGAACAGCAGTGCGGCCTGTAGCGTTTCGATGTCCATGTTCAGCATGGAGAGAATTTCAACCATCTCCACGCCGCGCCACAACAGCAGTTCAGCGTCCGGATGCCCCTGCGTTGTGCGTAAACAATAGGCCCAGGTTTCGGTTAAGCGTTCACACGACTGCTGGCTGGAAATCCCCAGACTTGCGATCCATTTTTGAGGGTCAAACTCACCAGCTTTATTTAAATGTGCACTTCTTACCGCAACCATCGTCCTCTCCTTTAGGGACAAGGGCCTGTCGAAGTCGACAAGCCAAACTCATTAGATGTGCTCGAACAACACCATCGATTCCAGATGACCAGTGTGCGGGAACATGTCCAGCATTGCCAGACGCCGAATCTGGTAACCCCCGCTCAATAATGCTTCGCTGTCACGGGCAAGCGTCGCCGGGTTACAGGAAACATAGACCACGCGTTCAGGCGCGAGTTTAATTATATGCTGCATCACGCCCGGCGCACCTGCGCGCGCCGGATCGAGCAGGATCTTATCAAAGCCCTGCTTAGCCCACGGTTGCCGAGTGACATCATCCTCAAGATTTTGATGAAAGAATGTCACATTTTGCAAACCGTTCTGTTGGGCGTTCTCCTGGCCTTTCGCCACCAGCGCCTCAACGCCTTCCACCCCGACCACGCTGGCTGCTTTGCGGGCCAGCGGCAGGGTAAAGTTCCCCATGCCGCAGAACAGATCTAGCACCCGGTCAGTGGGCTTTACGTCCAGCCACGCCAGCGCGTTCGCCACCATCTGCTGGTTCACGCCGTCGTTAACCTGGATAAAATCCCGCGGGCTGAACGTTAAGCGTAGCCCGTCTGACGCATACCAGGGCGCTTCTCCGCTGACCTGCTCAAGTATCTCGCTTTGCGGCGCGAGGAAAAGCGCAAGCTCATGAGAATGCGAAAAGCGTTCCAGTTTTTCGCGATCCGCCGTTGACAGCGGCGCGGTGTGGCGCAGCACCATCAGCGGGCCACTGTTGGCCAGCACCAGTTCGACATGGCCCAGCGAACGCACGCCATCCAGCGATGCAAGACAGTGGTGCACGTCCGGGAGCAACGCCTCAAGATGGGGCACCAAAACAGGGCACTGCGTGACAGAGACGATATCGCTGGAGCCGGCTTTGCGAAAACCCATCTCCAGCCGCTCGGTTTTGGGCTGGTAGCTGAGGCTCAGGCGAGCGCGGCGACGGTAGCCCCAGGGCCGATCGGCAATGATGTCATTCACGTCGTGTCCGACCAGGCGGGCCAGCGCGCTGCTTTTACTTTTTTGCTGTAATTCTGTGCTGGCATGCTGTTGCTGGCAGCCACCGCAGACGCCAAAATGGGGGCAGCGAGGCGTCACGCGCTCCGGGCTATCATTAAGACGGCGCTTGACCTGACCGCGCGCATACTGACGTTTGTCTTCCGTCAGCGTAATATCTGCGCGTTCTCCTGGCAGCAAACCTGTGATAAACAGTGTCTTACCCTTGTGACGCGCCACCCCCTGTCCAAAAGGATCGAGGTCCGTGGCTTCAACAGTTATGATCTGACGCGTCGTCACGCGTCGTTTTGCAGAGTAGAATTGCGCCATCGCCGAGATTGTTCTCAAATAAACATAATTAGCCTGATTGTCCCATAACGGAACTCCATGACCAACTACAGCCTGCGCGCGCGCATGATGATTTTGATCCTCGCTCCTACCGTTCTCATCGGTTTGCTGCTGAGCATTTTCTTTGTGGTGCATCGCTATAACGATTTGCAGAGACAGCTTGAAGATGCCGGGGCCAGCATTATCGAACCGCTGGCCGTCTCCAGCGAGTACGGTATGAACCTGCAAAACCGTGAATCCATTGGTCAGTTAATCAGCGTGCTGCACCGCCGTCATTCAGAGATCGTGCGCGCCATTTCCGTTTATGATGAGCATAACCGTCTGTTCGTCACCTCGAATTTCCATCTGGACCCCACGTCGCTGAAAATCCCGGAAGGTACCCCCTTCCCGCGTCATCTTACGGTGTTGCGGCGCGGCGATATCATGATCCTGCGCACGCCGATTATCTCCGAAAGTTATTCACCCGACGAATCCGCCCAGTCCGATGCGAAGTCCAGCAATAATATGCTGGGATATGTGGCGCTGGAGCTGGATCTCAAGTCGGTGCGGCTCCAGCAGTACAAAGAAATTTTCATCTCCGGCGTGATGATGCTGTTCTGCATCGGCATCGCGCTGATCTTCGGCTGGCGACTGATGCGCGACGTCACGGGGCCTATCCGCAACATGGTGAATACCGTTGACCGGATCCGCCGGGGTCAGCTCGACAGCCGCGTGGAAGGCTTTATGCTCGGCGAGCTGGATATGCTGAAAAATGGCATCAACTCAATGGCGATGTCGCTGGCGGCTTATCACGAAGAGATGCAGCACAACGTTGACCAGGCCACCTCTGACCTGCGCGAAACGCTGGAGCAGATGGAGATCCAGAACGTGGAGCTGGATCTGGCGAAAAAACGTGCGCAGGAGGCGGCACGTATTAAGTCTGAGTTCCTGGCGAACATGTCGCACGAGCTGCGCACGCCGCTGAACGGGGTGATTGGCTTCACCCGTCTGACGCTCAAAAGCGAGCTGAACCCGACCCAGCGTGACCATCTGCATACCATTGAACGCTCAGCCAACAACCTGCTGACCATTATTAACGACGTACTGGACTTCTCGAAGCTGGAAGCGGGCAAGCTGATTCTGGAGAGTATCCCCTTCCCGCTGCGCAGCACGCTGGATGACGTGGTCACGCTTCTTGCCCACTCATCGCATGATAAGGGACTGGAGCTGACGCTCAATATTAAAAATGATGTGCCGGATAACGTCATTGGCGACCCGCTGCGCCTGCAACAGGTCATTACCAATCTGGTGGGCAACGCGATTAAGTTCACCGAGAGCGGCAACATCGACATTCTCGTTGAAAAAAGGGC
Organism: Enterobacter cloacae complex sp. 6730903; assembly: GCF_048283985.1. NCBI lineage: Bacteria > Pseudomonadati > Pseudomonadota > Gammaproteobacteria > Enterobacterales > Enterobacteriaceae > Enterobacter > Enterobacter cloacae complex sp. 6730903. Next base: position 97,031 of record NZ_JBLVXX010000017.1, read on the forward strand.
GCTCAGTAATAACAAAGTCCAGATTGAAGTACAGATCCGGGATACCGGCATTGGTATTCCGGAGCGCGATCAGACGCGTCTGTTCCAGGCTTTCCGCCAGGCCGATGCGAGCATTTCCCGTCGTCACGGCGGAACGGGCCTGGGGCTGGTGATCACCCAAAAGCTGGTGAAAGAGATGGGAGGCGATATCTCCTTCCACAGCCAGCCTAACCGGGGCTCAACCTTCTGGTTCCATATCAACCTTGATCTTAACCCGAACGTGCAGACCGACGGCCCGCTCACCGGCTGCCTGAAAGGGATGCGTCTGGCCTATGTGGAACCGAACGCCGCGGCGGCGCAGTGTACGCTGGATGTATTAAGCAGCACGCCGCTGGAGGTCATCTACAGCCCGACCTTCTCCGCGCTGGCGAACGATCATTACGATATTCTTTTGTTAGGGATTCCGGTGACGTTTACCGGAGAACTGACCATGCAGCAGGAACGCCTGGCGAAGGCGGCCTCAATGACGGATTACCTGCTGCTGGCGCTGCCGTGCCACGCCCAAATCAACGCCGAAGAGCTGAAAAACGACGGAGCGGCGGCGTGTCTGCTAAAACCCCTCACCGCCACACGGCTGTTACCTGCGTTGACCGAATATTGCCGTCTGACGCATCAGTCCCTGCCGCTGGAAAACGATGAACATAAACTGCCGATGACGGTGATGGCCGTGGACGACAACCCGGCGAACCTGAAGCTGATTGGCGTGCTGCTTGAGGATCAGGTTCAGCACGTTGAGCTGTGTACCAGCGGCGCCGAAGCCGTGGAACAAGCCAAACAGATGCAGTTCGACCTGATCCTGATGGATATTCAGATGCCGGGCATGGATGGCATCCGCGCCTGCGAGTTGATTCGTCAGCTTCCGCACCAGCAGCAGACGCCGGTGATTGCCGTGACGGCGCACGCGATGGCGGGGCAAAAGGAGAAACTGCTGGGTGCGGGCATGAACGATTATCTGGCAAAACCGATCGATGAAGAGAAGCTGCACAGCCTGCTGCTGCGCTACAAGCCGGGGCACATTGGCGGGACATACACCATTACAGCTGAATCGCCGGAGATCAGCGTTAACCAGAATGCCACGTTTGACTGGCAACTGGCGCTGCGCCAGGCGGCGGGCAAACCCGATCTGGCCCGCGATATGCTGCAAATGCTGGTGGACTTCCTGCCTGAGATCCGTAACAAGGTTGAAGAACAGCTGGTGGGTGAAAACCCCGAAGGACTGCTGGAAGCCATTCATAAACTGCACGGCAGCTGCGGCTACAGCGGCGTACCGCGGTTGAAAAATCTCTGCCAGCTGCTTGAACAGCAACTCCGCGCGGGTACGCCAGAATCCGATCTCGAACCGGAGTTCCTGGAGCTGCTGGACGAGATGGACAACGTGACGCGGGAAGCAATGAAGGTGTTGGGGAGCTAAGACCAAAGCCCGGTGGCGCTTCGGTATGAACCGGAAACATGGGTAACACTTTAGACCGGATACATGGGTAACAGTTATAACTGGCATAGAAGAGGAGACTCGCTAT
>NZ_JBLVXX010000178.1:0-361 GCF_048283985.1 Enterobacter cloacae complex sp. 6730903
GCCTTGTAGGGCAGCACGACGAATCATTGCAGAGTCATATTGAGCTTGTTTGCCTTCAGTAGTATTGACAATAAGGTGTATTTCACCATTTTTCAAGCGGTCAACAATATGTGGACGGCCTTCAGTTACTTTATTTACAGATTCACATTCTAAACCTGCTTCTTTAAGTACCTGATATGTTCCACCTGTTGCTACAAGTTTGAAGCCATATTCAACTAATTTCTTAGCAATATCAGCGATGTATTTCTTGTCTGACTCACGAACAGATAAGAACGCATGCTTTACTTCACCTTCAGTTGGCAAGCCTGGTAAGCGGTCATTTGAGCCTAAAACAGCCTTATAGAATGCTTCACCAAAGGTT
>NZ_JBLVXX010000179.1:0-358 GCF_048283985.1 Enterobacter cloacae complex sp. 6730903
ATACCATTACCAATGCAGTTGTAGTAAAAGTCGCTCAGCAAAATATTGCGCGTTATGACAAATCGGGTGAACAGCATTACGATCTCGTTTCTGCCTTTATCAAATCGATTCGTGGTAGTGATCCAGATGCGGCTTTGTACTGGATGGCGCGGATGCTTAAAGGTGGGGAAGATCCGGTTTTTATTGCAAGACGTATGTTGATTGCCGCTTCAGAAGACATTGGAAACTCGAATCCAAATGCACTATTGCTTGCAGGTGAATGTTTCCGTTCTGTACAGGCGGTGGGAATGCCGGAGGCTCGAATTATTTTGGGTCAAACAGCAGTTTATTTAGCGACCAGTGCAAAAAGTAATAGTAC
>NZ_JBLVXX010000180.1:0-351 GCF_048283985.1 Enterobacter cloacae complex sp. 6730903
CGGGCGTAAATGTGAGTTTTTCCGGTTTTTTATTTGGATCTACAGGTGTGGTTCCACCAATATTAGAGCCAGAGTCATCATCGTTATCATTACAGCCTGTTAAAGTAGAAGCTAAAGTCAGTGCTACTGCACCGCTTGCTGCTTTGGTGATTAAACTACGACGACTGATGTGTTGTTCTAAAATGTCACGAAAGTGGATATTGTCAGAAGTATTATTATCCAATTCTTGGTCTTCATGATATGGCGTCAGCTCTGTCATGGGAAATTCCTAAGTAAATAAAGAGATTGTTCTAAAAGTCTTCATGAGCTTAGTTTGTGAATGTGACGAGGCTTTGACGTTTTGATGATAAG
>NZ_JBLVXX010000181.1:0-345 GCF_048283985.1 Enterobacter cloacae complex sp. 6730903
GTTCAGTACAGAGCAAGTGAAAGCAGGTGTGGCGATTAAACAAATTGAGCAATTGGTGGGATGAAAATGAATATGCCAGTACAACAACACATTTTACAAGCGGTCGATTGGTCTAAATATAGTTTTGAGGAATGGTGCCGCCAGCTCGGGGCTTGGCTTAATGGCGATACTGAAACTATGGTAAAAATTGTTAAGACGATGCCAACTAAACGCATCACTCAAAAACAACGAGAAAAATTAATAGCTATGTATATGAGCGATGAAAATCTAAAAGATCGTTTATGCATTCGCCGTAAGGGGACATGCTGTCAACTAAATGATAATGAAGCTCGTGCAATCCATAGG
>NZ_JBLVXX010000182.1:0-344 GCF_048283985.1 Enterobacter cloacae complex sp. 6730903
GCTTAAACCTTCAAGGGTGGTTGATGCACGAGGATGCTCATCGGTATCAATCACAACAGCATCCCCCTTACGCTGAGGGATTTCAACTGCCACGATTTCTTTAGAAAAAAAGCCTTTGGCTTGCGCGCTTGCGGTGCGTTGTTGGCTCACCAAGGCAAACTGGTCCTGATCTGCACGATTGACGTTGAACTGTTCAGCGACGTTTTCGGCAGTCTGGGGCATGGTGTCTACACCATACAATTCTTTAAGTTTAGGGTTAATAAAACGCCAGCCCATGGTGGTGTCTTCAATCTTCTGGCTACGGCCAAAGGCACTGTCAGACTTACCCATTACATAAGGTGCAC
>NZ_JBLVXX010000183.1:0-342 GCF_048283985.1 Enterobacter cloacae complex sp. 6730903
TTTTTTTACTCAGTAAACTATCAAAAGTTACAGTCCAATTTCGTTGAAATGGGCTATTCGATTATTTCTAAAAATTTAAATCCATTTTCAACGCGCTCAGATTTTATTAGCACTAAATTATTATGTTCAAACCGTGATTTACCTCATGAAGCACTGGGTCAGTCTAATAACGTATTAAATTTAAATGATAGTAGCTTGGCGAGACGTGCCATTGTTTTAAAACGACCTACCAAGCCTTATAAGTTTGAACAAGGCCAAAGTGAACAGTGGCGTGTGATCTCGCATCTTTCATTAAATAGCTTGGCGCTTATGAAAGGGGATGCTGTTTCTCATGTTAAAGAG
>NZ_JBLVXX010000184.1:0-335 GCF_048283985.1 Enterobacter cloacae complex sp. 6730903
GAATTATCGTTCTTCAGGTAAATTGATATTCATTTCTAACATTTCGATGTTCGCCTCAGAACGAACATGCATTTGGATATGCTGTTCGCCTACACCGCTAACATAACGACTGACCACCTGCATGATTTCTTTCTTCATTTGGTCAATCTTGTCTTGGCTTAAACGACGGCCTAAACCTTGTTCTGATGCAACAATGACTTTTAAACGATCTTTGGCAGTTTGAGCACTTGATGGTTTTTCTTCACTGCTAAATAATTTACTCCAGAATCCTGCCATATCTACGCTCCAAATAGTCGTGCTAACCATCCTTTAGGTTGAGCTGTGATGTGTCGATA
>NZ_JBLVXX010000185.1:0-332 GCF_048283985.1 Enterobacter cloacae complex sp. 6730903
GTGGTGGGCAATTGGGCCGTATGATGGCGCAAGCAGCGTTACCATTAAATATTCAATGTACTTTTTTTGAAGCAAATACAGATTGTCCAGCAGGTGTTTTAGGCCAAGTTTTTTCTAGTCAAGATGAACAAGGTTTAAAGCAGTTTATTGAAAGCGCTGATGTTTTCAGTCTTGAGTTTGAAAATACGCCTGTTGCAGATGTAGATGTGTTAACACAAACTAAAACACTGCACCCTCCCCGTATTGCTTTAGCAACTGCGCAAAATCGTTTGTCAGAAAAAGCATTGTTTGATGAACTTGAGATTCCTGTTGCGCCGTATCGTGCTGTAGAT
>NZ_JBLVXX010000186.1:0-329 GCF_048283985.1 Enterobacter cloacae complex sp. 6730903
TTCTTAAGGGTTCGGCAAAGTCACGTCAGACAGTTGGCGCAACGCAGGATAAGGTGACATTTCAAGGTCGCTGTAGTGTCCGTGCACGTCGTTTAACACCAACACCGGCGGTTACAACGGTAGTAGATGAAGTAAAGTGGCAGGCGCTTTATGGTGCTTATCCTTTGCAAAGCACAACGTATGAGCATGAAACGGTTTTTCGTGCGCGTACTTATGCAACCACTGGAGCTTTATCTGTTAAGTCCCGCAAGATCAATTTTGATCTTCAGCGAATGTTGCCGACTTATAAAAACGGGGCAATGACAACAGAGCTATATCCAACGTCTAGC
>NZ_JBLVXX010000187.1:0-324 GCF_048283985.1 Enterobacter cloacae complex sp. 6730903
CACCTGACCCCATGCCGAACTCAGAAGTGAAACGCCGTAGCGCCGATGGTAGTGTGGGGTCTCCCCATGTGAGAGTAGGGAACTGCCAGGCATCAAATTTAGCGTGCTGATATGGCTCAGTTGGTAGAGCGCACCCTTGGTAAGGGTGAGGTCCCCAGTTCGACTCTGGGTATCAGCACCACTTTATACTTAGGTTAAAGTTCGGCAAGAAGTAAAAGAATTTGTCTGGCGGCTTTAGCGCGGTGGTCCCACCTGACCCCATGCCGAACTCAGAAGTGAAACGCCGTAGCGCCGATGGTAGTGTGGGGTCTCCCCATGTGAGAG
>NZ_JBLVXX010000018.1:0-81701 GCF_048283985.1 Enterobacter cloacae complex sp. 6730903
TACCACCATCGGCAGCGCAACAAGTCTCACCGTAACGCCAGCAGCTAACCCAACTGTTCCCGCCGGAACCCGATTTGCCATTCTTCTGAGTGACAGTCTTAGTGTCGATGGCCTGGCGCAGGATATTGCTGAAACATTCACGATGTACCAGCGCTATATGAGCGGTTTCGCGGATGTGATGAACGGCACCACAGATGTCACCATCACGATTAACGGCGCGGCCGTCACGGTACCGGGTCAGAAATCACTGGCCAAGAAAGGTTCTAACAATGACATTACCAGCCTTTCCGGGCTGACTACAGCGCTAAGTATTTCACAGGGAGGGACTGGTGATAAGACTGCCGCTGGGGCGCGTACAAACCTCGGTTTGGGAAATGTGGCAACTAAAAATACTGGTGAAGGGGATAATGATGTACTGGCTCCAGGGTCATTTGGTGTGGGGTCTAAAAACCTTCCAGTAATTTCTGATCTCTGGGACAAGAGTAAGGGGACTCGCTTCTGCAATGTTACCCCTGCAACGTCGGGAGGTCCTGGAATGTATGGTTCTGGCATCCGGTTATCAGACCGTAATATTGGAAGTGGAAGCACTCCTGCAGCGCAACAATCATTTGCTGCGCTGATTCTTAGCGGGAAAATTATTCAGTTCATGAGTATGTCGGATGGCAATGATTCTGGCTGGATGCAGATTTACCACACCGGAAATACGACCCGTGCATCTGACGGTACGTTAAAAGCCGCTTCTCCGATTGTACAGTTGTTCGGTGATGGTTCGTGTCAGCTTAACGATGAATCTGAGGGGTGCGCCGTAACCCGCCTGGGTATCGGGGAATACCTGATTGAGGGTTGTACCGGGTTAAATGCTGATGCTGCATGGGGTGGTATCGATGGTGGATTTGACATCCCGACCGACCGCAACAAACAGCCACTCATCTGGCTTGATTATAAGGTTAATTCTGACGGTTCTGTGCTGGTTAAAACCTATCACCGCATCCATCCGTCGGCACCTGAATTTGCCAGAAATGAGCTGGCGGGGTTAGCTGATGGAGACCCGGTTGATATCCCGTCAGATCAGTTCGTCAGTGTACGTGTCGAAATGCCAGCGAGTAGCATCTGGAATCAGAAACAGAAAGCAATAGAAGAAGCTGCGAAAAGCACGTCCGAAGAGGTTCAATAAAATAATTGTGACGGCAGTAAAGCGACTCTTTTACTGCCGTCAAATATCACATTCCATTCTGGAGAACGGACGGGAACTCAGATACCAGCCACATATCTGACTCTTCAAACATAACCTCCAGCATGCGGTTCAGCTTTTCCCGATCGTTTTTACTGGCATCGCTATTCAAGCCGTTCGCCTGCATCGGCTTCACCTTCACTTCGGCATCAGGGAAAATCTGATGCACCCGCTTCGTTAGCTCGGCCAGAATGATCTCTCTGGCCCCTTCGAGCCCCGCAACATTACGCTTGTCATATACCAGTTCAACAAACATTGCCATCCCTCTTGCCTAACTTGATCTGTAATCACAAAAATACTACTGTATATGCATACAGTCAATAGTCCAGAGAGGGCGCTATTATGCCTCGTCAACCTGATATACGTGCAGCCTTTTTAGCGGCCATACAACAGAATCCAAAGGGATATCTTTGTTTGAACACTGACAAATTCATCACTGAATTGCGCGTTAGGAATTGGCATTTCAGCCAGGCAGATGCCAATGCATGGATTAAGAGATACCAACCAGACTTTGCTGATAAGACGAAGGATGGAAGCGATAACCGTTACTGGATCTTGCGTAATATGGGGAGGGTTTTCTGATGGGCTTTCCTTCACCGGCTATGGATTACCAGGAACAGCGGTTAACCATAGATCTGTTATGCGGAATTGATGGGAACTGCAGGGTAATAGAAACATCCTGTGGTTGGGCTGTGATTAACGTAGCTCTGAGGCCAGAGCAGGGAGATACGCTACTGGTAAGAATGGATAACAGGAACGAGTTTGCAAAGCTATACGGGGCAGCATTGATAACTGAAGATGGTGAAGCGATAGAAGGCGACGCGCTGGATGATGTAACTGTATATGGCGTTCTAACGCATAGTCTCAACCGGGTTGGTAACGATGATTGCCCGACAATTTAAAGCAGGGTTCAACCATCATTTCACCATCGTTTCGCCATCAAAATTTTGCGGGAACAAAAAACCAGCCATAAGAGGCTGGTTTTCAATGTGTTTTTGGTCGGCACGAGAGGATTTGAACCTCCGACCCCCGACACCCCATGACGGTGCGCTACCAGGCTGCGCTACGTGCCGACGCATAAAAGGAATACTACTCGATTCCTTTTTGAATGCAAGGGGCAAGCAACGCTAACTGATTCATAAATAATCAGTTAGCGATAAAGCGCTTCTCGTCTGTCAGCACCTGCAACAGCAAACTGAGCTGCGGTTTCTGGTCTTTCAGCTTCTCGCCTTCGAGGTTATACGTCTGGTAATTGCCGTTGCTGTTCAGCACCAGGGACAACGTCGGCGTGGTCACCACCAGCGTGTTTCCGCCAGCAGCCGTAACCCAGTTATGACGCCGCGTGGCGCTAAAGAGGTCTTGTCCCTGCGAGTATTCAATGGCCGGTGTGCTGACGTGCAGCAGCCGCTGCATTAACGTGGTCATGACGTCTTTATGGTCGGTGAGCATGTTGATGCGCTGCGCGGGAGTGCCCGGCCAGTGGATCACCAGGGGAACATGCAGGTTCGGACGCGACCAGTCCATGCCCTTCGCCTCGTCGCCGAGCGGCACGCCATGCCCCGCCGTGATAATCACGACCGTATTGTCCAGCTTGCCCGCATCGCGCAGGGCGGTCAGCACGCGACCGATCTGCGCATCGACATCACCCGCCGCACGGCTATAGCGGCGCGCGAAGCCTTTCTGATTGCTGTCATCAAGCGTTGTGCCGTTAAACGCAACCCAGGAGAACCAGCGGTTATCTTCCTGCGCATAGCGCTTCAGCCAGTCTATCCACTGGTCAGCGGTCCGATCGTCAGACTGGCTCTGCGCGGCGGGCAGTGAGAAATCAGACAGCAGCGCCTGGCGGTACAGCGAGCTGTTGAAACCATCAGAAGCAAACAGCCCCAGCTGGTAGCCCTGCTGATTAAGCCCGGTAATCAATGCCGCCGGAATACGGGCCGACAGCACGCCGTCCATATAGCTCGGTGAAATGCCGTAGAACAGGCCGAAAATACCCGCGTCGGTCGAATTACCGGAGCTCATATGCTGAGTGAATACGATGTTGTTCTCAGCGAATTCAGCCAGCGCTGGCATCTGCTTCTCATAGCGGGAATAGTTCAGGCCATCGACGGTAATCAGCAGCACGTTCTGACCGCGTCCCATGTCGCGATATTTCAGATCGCTCAGGGGATACTGCACGCTGACCGCTTCCGGATTACCCTGTTCGACCAGACGACGCTGATACTCCTGCGCGTCCAGCAGGCCGTGTTTTTCGAGGAAACGACGCGCCGTCATCGGATAGGAGAGCGGCAGGTTCGCGCGCTGCATGGTAATCGGGCGGTAGAAGTTCGCATCTGCCCAGATATACATCAGGTGCGAACCGATAAATGAGGCGAAAAAGAGCGCCGCGACGGGCTTCGCATAATGGCGGCGTCGGGTCAGACTGCGGAGCTTTTGCCAGCTCCACGTGGCGAACAGCATTTCGATCAGCAGGATTATCGGCACGCTGATAAACATCAGCTGCCAGTCGCGCGCGGTCTCGTTTTGATCCGGGTTAATCACCAGCTCCCAGACGACAGGATTCAGGTGCAGGTGGAACCGGGTAAAGACTTCGCTGTCGATCAGCAACAGCGTCATGCCCGCCGTCGCAAGAATGGCGGACAGGAAGCGCATCAGCCGCTGCGACATGACGATAAACGTCAGTGGGAACAGGATCAGCAGATAGGTGGCGAAGACCAGAAAGCTAAAGTGACCAACAAGGCTCATCCATGAGTAGATGCGCCCGGTTAACGTGGTTGGCCAGTCCGCCACAAACAGATAACGGCAGCCGAGCACCATCGCCAACAGAATGTTGAACAGGGCAAACCAGTGCCCCCAGCTGACCATCTGGGAGACTTTTTCACGGTAGCGCTGACGATTCGTCACCATAAACTGTTGTTCGTTTCCCTTAGTGTGCCTGGTCGTCGCTAACGGAGGACTGCAAAGCCTGGGCGAAAGATTTGGCGATCGCCTGACGCTGAGCCGGAGCAACGCTGGTATTGATCAGGTTGGTAACCATATTTCCCAAAACCATCAGGGAGAGATCGGTTGGCGTTTTATGTTTTTCCAGTACGTTGACCAGCTCACTGAGCAGTTGTTCAACGTGTTCGTCACTGTAGCGGGAATGTTGTGGCATAAATCAAAATCAGTTTGTTGAGAGAAGGGCGACATATTACCGTAGCAACAGCTTTTTTTCCCCTTTTTTATCTTCTGTTGCACACATGCGTTGGTGGTGGTTGAATACCGCCCGGTCTAAAAGGAGAGTTTATCATGAGTCTGGAAATCAACCAGATTGCCTTGCACCAGCTTATCAAGCGTGATGAGCAAACCCTTGAAGTGGTGCTGCGCGATTCGTTACTGGAACCAACGCCTACCGTTGTCGAGATGATGGCGGAGTTGCATCGCGTCTACAGCGCGAAAAATAAAGCCTATGGCTTGTTCAGCGAAGAGAGCGAACTGGCGGATAGCCTGCGCCTGCAACGTCAGGGCGAAGAGGATTTCCTGGCATTCAGCCGCGCTGCTACTGGCCGTCTGCGTGACGAACTGGCGAAATATCCCTTCGCCGATGGCGGTATCGTCCTGTTCTGCCACTACCGCTATCTGGCGGTAGAGTATCTGCTGGTCACCGTGCTGAATAACTTAAGCAGCATGCGCGTAAACGAGCAGCTGGATATCAGCTCAACGCACTATCTGGATATCAACCATGCGGATATTGTGGCGCGTATCGATTTAACCGAATGGGAAACCAACCCGGAATCAACGCGCTACCTGACCTTCCTTAAAGGCCGCGTGGGCCGCAAAGTGGCCGATTTCTTTATGGACTTCCTCGGCGCCAGCGAAGGACTGAATGCCAAAGCGCAGAACAAAGGTCTCCTCCAGGCGGTGGATGACTTTACGGCTGAGGCGCAGCTTGATAAATCTGAGCGTCAAAACGTGCGTCAGCAGGTTTACAGTTACTGCAACGAGCAGTTACAGGCCGGGGAAGAGATTGAGCTGGAGTCGCTGTCCAAAGAGCTGGCAGGCGTCAGCGAAGTCAGCTTCCAGGAATTTACTGCGGAAAAAGGCTATGAGCTGGAAGAGAGCTTCCCGGCGGATCGCAGTACGCTGCGTCAGCTGACGAAATTTGCCGGTAGCGGCGGTGGGTTAACCATTAACTTTGATGCCATGCTGCTCGGGGAACGTATCTTCTGGGACCCGGCCACCGACACGCTGACCATTAAAGGCACGCCGCCGAATCTGCGCGACCAGCTCCAGCGTCGCACCTCAGGCGGTAAGTAACAGCCATAAAAAAACCCCGCAAACGCGGGGTTTTTCTCGACAGGTTTGCGATTACGCGCGAACGAAGTCGATGTGAGTCAGTTTTGGCTTGAACGCGTGACGCTGAACAGCCTGAACTTTCACTTTTTCTTCTTTACCGCCAACAACGATGGTCAGAACTTCGCTGTAGAACTCAGCTTTGGTCTGCATGTTCCATACTTTGTCGTGATCCAGTTCAATAGCAACTGGAGCAGCTTCGCCACCGTAAACGATAGCCGGGAACTTGTTTGCGGTACGCAGGCGGCGGCTCGCACCCTTACCCTGCACGTTACGTACTTCTGCTTCGATAGTGAACATTGATTTCTCTCTGTATTTAAAACCCTACTACAGGCGACCCAGCAGCAGGTGAGTGTTCTGCCTCACGGATGTGAAGCGGGCGGCATTTTATACTCAAATGGCTCGCGCATCAACGAAAAGTCCCGTTAACCGCGCAATTCGTTTGCCCGGCGAAAGCGTCCTTCATAGTCAAAGACCTTCTCACGCACCTGCCAGAACTGCCCTTTTTTGCGGGCGACAACAAAATCAGGATGCCGTAGCAACGCCTGCTGGCGCACGATATCGGCCACGGTTATCCAGCGCAGCGGCACGCCAGGCGTGCGGGTATGCGGGCGGATAAAGAGCTGCTCGAACGCGGTGCGCTGGGCGGGCGTCTGGACCCGGAACCGCTCGCTGACGTCTGCGCCATCTTCGTCGTAATAGGTAATTTTTAGCCACTCGCCTTTTTCATCCGCGCCCGGCTGTAAGGCCATGCCGGAACAGCGTAGCACCAGCGCATCTTTCAGCTTCAGCGCTGCTTTCAGCATGTCGTCCGGGTCGACCAGGACCGTGTCGCACTCCCGGCAGCGGCGGGCGGCAATATCGTTTTCGGCGTTGCACTGCGAGCAGTTTTTGAAGCGGAAGCGGAAATCACACTGTTCGCGATGGCCTTCATCGTCTTCAAACCAGCCCTGACAGCGGCGGCCAAAATGTTCGATCAGCGTGCCGTCGGCGGTGGTTTTCCCCCAGAAGGTGTTGGCAAACCCGCAGGCAGGGCAAAAAACCTGAACGGGCACGTTGTCGCTCTTGCCTTTTGGCGTGCCGACTTCCGGCGAATAGAGATCGTGCGGGTTACCGGCGTAATCAAGGATCAGACAGTCGGTTTTGCCCGGCGCCAGGCGCAGCCCGCGGCCGACAATCTGCTGATACAGGCTGACGGATTCCGTCGGGCGAAGAATCGCAATCAGGTCGACGTGCGGGGCGTCAAAGCCGGTGGTTAACACGGAGACATTCACCAGATAGCGGAACCGCTGAGCTTTGAAGGCCTCAATCAGGCTGTCACGCTCCGGGCCGGGGGTTTCACCGGTAATTAACGCCACGTCGTCGGCGGGCAGCAGCCCCGTAATTTCGCGCGCGTGTTCGACGGTGGCAGCAAAAATCATCACCCCTTTGCGCGTTTGCGCGAACTCTTCAATCTGGCTGATGATATGCGGCGTGATCCGCTTCTGTTTTTTCAGCTCATGGTTAAGATCTGCCTCGCTGAACAGCCCGTTGCTCTGCGCCTGTAAGCGGCTGAAATCGTACTGCACGACGGGCATATCCAGCCGCTCCGGCGGCGTCAGGTAGCCGTGCTTGATCATGTAGCGCAGCGGAAGTTCATAGATACAGTCGCGGAACAGGGCCTTTTCATCGCCACGCACCATGCCGTGATAATGAAACTGATAAATCCAGCCCTTGCCCAGACGAAACGGCGTGGCGGTGAGGCCAAGCAGACGGAGGTGAGGATTCACCTTTTTCAGATGAGTGAGGATTTGCTGATACTGGCTGTCGTCGTCATCGCTGATGCGATGACACTCATCGACAATCAGCAGGGAAAACTCGCTGCGAAACAGCTCCAGGTTGCGCGCAACGGATTGTACGCTGCCAAACACCACTTTTCCGTGGCTCTCTTTGCGCTTCAGCCCGGCGGCAAAAATGTCGGCCTCCAGGCCGAGCGCGCAATATTTGGCGTGGTTTTGCGCCACCAGCTCTTTGACGTGCGCCAGCACCAGCACGCGTCCGCGGGCCAGGCGCGCCAGTTCGGCAATCACCAGGCTTTTACCGGCTCCGGTCGGGAGTACGATGGCGGCGGGCTCCCGGTGCTTGCGAAACCAGGCGAGGGTGGCATCAACGGCTTCCTGCTGATAGGGGCGTAATGTGAACGTCATGGCTTCTCTATTCAGTTAACTCGCATATAGTATGCCACGAAACTTTTTTCCTTGAGTGGCGCAACCAGACCATTATACTGAACTGTTTCTGACTGCTTCTTTTTCGGACGCGTAGTCCGACTTCCAGCACCATTAAGGCTAAAAAGATTTCATGCGACTTGATAAGTTTATCGCTCAGCAACTCGGCGTAAGCCGCGCTATTGCCGGGCGTGAAATTCGCGCCAGCCGCGTAACCGTGGACGGCGACATTGTGAAAGACAGCGCTTTTAAACTCCAGCCTGAGCACCAGGTGGAGTATGACGGCAACCCGCTGACCCAGCAGAATGGCCCGCGCTACTTCATGCTCAACAAACCGGAAGGTTACGTCTGTTCAACGGACGATCCGGATCACCCGACGGTGCTCTACTTCCTCGACGAACCTGTGGCGCACAAGCTGCATGCGGCAGGGCGACTGGATATCGATACCACCGGCCTGGTGCTGATGACCGATGACGGCCAGTGGTCGCACCGCATCACCTCCCCGCGCCATCACTGTGAGAAAACCTATCGGGTGATGCTTGAGTCTCCGGTCTCGGATGACACGGCAGAGCAATTCGCGAAAGGCGTTCAGCTGCATAATGAGAAGGATCTGACCAAACCGGCGGTGCTGGAAATCCTCACCCCCACGGATGTCCGTCTGACCATCAGTGAAGGCCGCTACCACCAGGTGAAACGGATGTTTGCCGCCGTGGGCAACCACGTTGTGGGGCTGCATCGTGAACGTATCGGCGCGATTGAACTCGATCCAGACCTGACCCCAGGGGAATATCGCCCGCTGACGGAAGAAGAGATTGCCAGCGTCGGGCTGCCTTCACGCTAAATTCAGGAGAACCCTGTGACCACCAGGCCACACTCGTCGTTTAAAATTGTATTTATCCTTGGCCTGCTGGCCATGCTGATGCCGCTGTCCATCGATATGTATCTGCCCGCGCTGCCGGTGATTTCCGCGCAGTTTGGCGTACCGGCAGGCAGCGCGCAGATGACGCTCAGCACCTACATTCTTGGTTTTGCCCTCGGTCAGCTCTTTTATGGCCCAATGGCCGACAGCCTGGGGCGTAAACCGGTTATCCTGGGCGGGACATTGATATTTGCCGCGGCGGCGGTGGCCTGCGCGCTGGCGCAGAGTATCGATCAGCTGATTGTGATGCGTTTCTTCCATGGCCTGGCGGCGGCTGCGGCAAGCGTGGTGATTAACGCGCTGATGCGCGACGTTTACCCGAAGGAAGAGTTCTCACGCATGATGTCGTTCGTCATGCTGGTCACGACCATTGCGCCGCTGGTCGCCCCCATGGTGGGCGGGGCGGTCCTGGTGTGGTTCAGCTGGCATGCGATTTTCTGGATCCTGGCGATTGCCGCGCTGCTGGCCTCGGTGATGATCTTCGTCTTTATCGATGAAACGCTGCCGGTCGAGCGACGTCAGAAGTTTCACGTTCGCACCACGCTTGGCAACTTTGCCTCGCTGTTTCGCCATAAGCGTGTGCTCAGCTATATGCTGGCCAGCGGCTTCAGCTTTGCCGGAATGTTCTCGTTCCTGAGCGCAGGGCCGTTTGTGTACATCGAACTGAACCATGTGTCGCCCCAGCATTTTGGTTACTACTTCGCGCTGAATATTGTGTTCCTGTTTGTGATGACCATTATTAACAGCCGCTTTGTCCGGCGGGTTGGGGCGCTGAATATGTTCCGCGCCGGGCTGTGGATCCAGTTCGTAATGGCTATCTGGCTGGTATTGAGCGCGTTGCTGGGCGTCGGTTTCTGGGCGCTGGTGGTGGGGGTGGCGGCGTTTGTCGGCTGCGTGTCGATGGTTTCATCCAACGCGATGGCGGTGATCCTCGACGAATTTCCGCATATGGCGGGTACCGCCTCGTCGCTGGCAGGAACGTTCCGTTTCGGGATTGGCGCGATAGTCGGGGCGCTGCTCTCGACGGCGACGTTTAATACCGCCTGGCCGATGCTGTGGGCGATTGCCCTCTGCGCGACCTGCTCCATTCTCTTCTATCTTTACGCCAGCCGGCCGCGAAAGACGGCGCATAAATGACCACTTAAGGCCCGAGACGGGCCTTTTTGTTGACCCATATCAACCAACCCTCCGTTCGTTTACCCTGTGTTTGTTTCTTTTATGTAAAATCTATTTATGTAAAAAGTCACATCATTGTATTTAAAAAGGTTGAGTTAGATCGCAGAAACGGGTACATATAGCGCCGACGCGAGCCTGCAACGCCTATAAAATCCGCTAAACAGTGCAGGTTGGCGATGATGTGTTACTATAAATGTAAATAAATTGTGAAGTAAATTTGCTTCCGGGGATCTGAACGTGAATACATTACAACTCTCCATTGTCCATCGCTTGCCCCAGAGCTATCGCTGGTCGACGGGTTTTGCAGGTTCGAAAGTTGAACCGATTCCGCAAAGCGTTGCCGGGGAGGATAATTGTCTGGTGGCGCTTAAGCTGCTCAGCCCGAGCGATGAAAATGCGTGGCCGGTCATGGAGCGTCTCAGCCAGGCGCTGACGGACATCGAAGTGGACAGCTCCGTGCTGGAATGCGAAGGTGAGCCGTGCCTGTTTGTTAACAGCCAGGATGAGTTTGCCGCCACTTGTCGTCTGAAAAACTTCGGCGTGGCCATTGCCGAGCCGTTCTCTGGTCAATATCCTTTCTGAGTGTTAGTCAGCGGACAATAGCTGGCGCGTGTAATCCTGCGTCGGCGCGGTGAATACGCGCTGGCACTCTCCCTGCTCAACGACTTCTCCCTGCCGCAATACCACTACCTGATGGCAAAGCGCACGCACCACCTGTAAATCGTGGCTGATAAAGATATAGGCCAGCCGATGCTTTTCCTGTAGCCCCTTCAGCAGCGCCAGAATTTGCGCCTGCACGGTGCGGTCCAGGGAAGAGGTTGGCTCGTCCAGCACGATCAGCTCCGGTTTGAGGATCAGCGCGCGGGCAATCGCTATACGCTGACGCTGTCCGCCAGAAAACTCAGCCGGATACCGGTGCCGGGTCTCGGGATCTAAACCCACTTCCGCCATCACCCGCATCACGTCGATTTCACGCTGTTGCGCCGTCATTGTCGGCTGGTGGACGCGCAGGCCCTCTTCAATAATCTGTAATACGCTCAGGCGCGGGTTAAGCGAAGAGTTTGGATCCTGAAATACCACCTGCATCCGCGGGCGGACGGGGAGCATCATCCGGCGATTCAGGTTTTGCAGCGGCATGCCGTCAAAGACAATGCTTCCCTGAGAGGCGATCAGGCGCAGCAGCGCCAGACCGGTGGTGCTTTTGCCCGAGCCGGATTCGCCCACAAGCCCAAGCGACTCGCCCGGACGCAGAGCGAAGCTCATCTCTTTCAGGACATGATTGTGATCGACCACGCGACGCAAAATGCCTTTGCGGATCGGGAATGACACCGACAGCCCTTCAACCCTCAGCAACGGCACGCTGTCAGCGTTAAGCGGTACCGGGTCGCCAGCGGGTTCGCTATCGAGCAGGCGCTGTGTATACGGGTGCTGAGGCGCGCTCAGGAGGGCGGATGCCCGGTTCTGTTCCACGCAGCGGCCGTTTTGCATCACGGCCACCGTGTTAGCAAGCTTTCTCACGATGCTCAGGTTGTGCGTAATAAACAGCAGGCTCATGTTCAGCTCGTCGCGAAGCTCGCGCAGCAGTTGCAGAATTTGTGCCTGTACCGTGACGTCCAGCGCGGTAGTAGGTTCATCGGCAATCAGCAGTTCGGGGCGCGTGAGCAGGGCCATTGCGATCATCACGCGCTGGCGCTCGCCGCCGGAAAGCTGGTGCGGGAAATCGTTCAGCCGTTTCGCGGCATTACGAATACCGGTGCGTTCAAGGCAGTCGAGAATTTCACCCCGTGCTGCCTCTTTACGCATTCCCCGATGAAGGGACAGCACTTCATAGAGCTGTTTTTCCAGCGTATGCAGTGGGTTGAGCGACACCATCGGCTCCTGAAAAATCATGGCGATGTTGTTGCCACGAATGCCGCGCAGGGTTTGCTCGTCAGCGTTCAGCAGCGATTGTCCATGGAACAGAATATCCCCCTGCGGATAGCTGACCGGCGGGGAAGGGAGCAGGCGCAGCACCGACAGCGCCGAAACGCTCTTACCGGAGCCGGATTCCCCGACCAGCGCCAGCGTCTCTCCGCGCTGGATCTGTAACGATAAATCCGTCACCACCGTGCGTGATTCGCCCTGTTTTGAAAACGCAATCGACAGGTTCTCTATGCTCAGAAGAGGCCGGGTCATGTCATACCGCCTTGTTGGGATCGAAGGCATCGCGCACGGCTTCGCCAATAAAAATCAGCAGGGAAAGCAGCACCGCCACGGAGAGGAATGCGGCGATGCCCAGCCAGGGGGCCTGGAGATTGTTTTTGCCCTGCAACAGCAGTTCGCCAAGGGACGGTGAGCCCAGTGGCAAACCGAAACCAAGAAAATCAAGCGACGTCAGGGTGGTAATGGAGCTGCACAAAATAAACGGCAGGAAGGTGAGGGTCGCCACCACCGCATTGGGAAGCATGTGGCGGAAGATGATTGCGCCATCGCTCACGCCTAACGCTTGCGCGGCGCGAATATAGTCGTAATTCCGCGTACGCAGAAACTCCGCGCGCACCACGCCGACCAGCGCCATCCAGCCGAACAGGACGGTGATCCCGAGCAGCCACCAGAAGCCAGGCTGTACCACACTGGACAGCAGGATAATCAGAAACAGCGTTGGCATACCGGACCAGACTTCAATCACGCGCTGTCCCCATAAATCTATTTTACCCCCGTAATAGCCTTGCACGGCGCCCGCCACAACGCCCATTACGCTGCTAAAGAGCGTCAGCATCAGCCCAAACAGGAGCGAGATGCGGGTGCCATAGAGGATGCGCGCCAGCACATCGCCGCCGTTGGCGTCCGTTCCCAGCCAGTTTTGCGCGGAAGGCGGCGAAGGGAAGGGGGTGGACGTGGCGAAGTTAATACTGTTTGCGCCAAAACGAATCGGCGCCCAGATAGCCCAGCCGTGCTGCGCGATCTGTTCACGTAACCAGGGATCCTGGTACTCGGCTGGCGTCGCAAACGGGCCGCCAAAATCGCTTTCGCTGTAGGTGGTCAGCACCGGCACATACCAGCGGTCTTTGAAATGCACCAGCAGGGGTTTATCGTTGGCAATCAGTTCCGAACACATACTTAAGGCGAACAGGACGGCGAAGATCCACAGCGACCAGTAGCCGCGACGGTTGTGGCGAAAACGCGCCCAGCGGGCCTGATTGACGGGGCTTAAACGCGACATCAGCGGCCCTCAAAATCGATACGGGGATCGACCAGCGTATAGCTGATATCGCTGATGATGTTCAGCAGCAGGCCGATCAGGGTGAAAATGTAGAGTGTGCCAAACATCACCGGATAATCACGGGAGACGGTGGCCTCATAGCCCAGCAGCCCTAATCCGTTGAGCGAGAACATCACCTCTATCAGCAGCGAGCCGGTAAAAAACATACTGATGAACGTGGCGGGGAAACCGGCAATCACCAGCAGCATGGCGTTACGAAAAACGTGCTTCCACATGATCTGCTTTTCACCGACGCCTTTGGCGCGCGCGGTGACGACGTACTGTTTGCGGATCTCATCAAGAAAGGCGTTTTTGGTCAGCATCGTAAGCGCCGCAAAACCGCCGATGACCGTTGCCAGCACCGGAAGCGTGATGTGCCAGAAGTAATCGGTGATTTTCTGATACCACGGCAGGGTGCTGAAATCCGTGGAGACCAGCCCGCGCAGCGGGAAGAGGTCGAAATAACTGCCGCCGGCGAAAAAGACAATCAGCAGCACGGCAAACAGAAACGCCGGGATAGCGTAGCCGATGATAATAAACGTACTGCTCCAGATATCGAAACGGCTACCGTTGTAGACCGCTTTCCTTATCCCTAGCGGAATGGAGACCAGATAAATAATCAGCGTCCCCCACAGTCCGAGCGTGATGGAAACCGGCAGGCTTTGTTTGATCAGGGTTAACACCGAGGCGCTGCGAAACAGGCTGTCGCCAAAATCGAAACGGACATAATCCCAGAGCATCCTGAAATAACGCTCGTGCAGCGGCTTGTCAAAACCATAGCGATGGGTGATCTCGGCGATCACCTCCGGATCCAGTCCGCGACCGCCCCGGTAGTGGCTTTCGCTGATGTTGCCCACGCCCGTCCGGGCATGGCTGGCCCCCATTCCTTCACCGCCGCCGCCCGGCATGCCGCCAGCGTGACCAAATTCTATTGCCGCAATCGCCTGATCCACCGGGCCGCCGGGAGCGATCTGGACGATAAAAAAGTTAATGGTAATGATGGCCCACAGCGTCGGGATCACTAACAGCAGCCGGCGGATAAGATAAGCGCCCATCATCACTCCTTAACGCCGCTCTGCGGGCAATTTTGCGGCTTTATTCACGTCATACCACCAGGTGTCAAAGCCGAGGGTGTAGACCGGGCGAACGGCAGGCAGGGAGAATTTATCCCAGCGGGCCACGCGATCTTCGCCCATATACCACATCGGCAGCATGTAATAGTTCCAGGTTAATACCCGATCGAGCGCGCGGCCAAGCGGCAGAAGCTTGTTCTTATCGCCCTGAGCGGCGACAATTTTTGCAATCAGCGCATCAACCACCGGGCTCTTTACGCCCGGGGCGTTGTAGGAGGAGTCGATATACCCCGATGCCCAGGAGATTTGCAGATCTGAACTCGGCCACGGCTGCGCGGCCCACAGGGTCTGCATCATGTCGTAATCGCGACTGCGCTTGCGGTTGGTTAACTGGGCCATATCGACCTGGCGGATATTCATGGTAACGCCAAGCCGGGCAAGGTTCTTCTTAAACGGCAGCACCCACTGATCGTTTGCGCCGGAGGCAATCAGCAGTTCGAAGCTGAGCGGTTTGCCGGTTTGCGCATTCACCCGTTGCCGATTTTTCAGCACCCAGCCAGCGTCATCCAGCAGTTTGCTGGCTTTCAGCAGGTTGTCCCGGTCGAACCCGTTTCCGTCGGATTTGGGCGGTTCAAATACGCGGGTGAATACCTCCGGTGGAAGCTCCGCTTTCATTGGCGCCAGCAAAACCAGCTCGTCCGCGTGGGGATAATCACGGGCGGCATACTCAGTATTCTGGAAATAGCTGTTCGCCCGGCTGTAGGCTCCGTAAAACAGCGCCTTGTTCATCCATTCGAAATCAAACGCCAGGGTAATGGCTTCACGCACCCGACGATCGGAAAAAACCGGGCGCTGAATATTAAACGCCAGCCAGCGCGTGTCCTGCGCGGATTCGTTTTTGTGTTCGTCTTTAACGATATAGCCTTTCGCGAAATTTTTTCCGATATACCGGGTCGCCCAGTTTTTGGCGCTGTTCTCGACACGTAAATCAAACGCGCCTGCCTTAAACGCCTCGAAGGCCACGTTATCATCCAGGTAGTAGTCGTAGCGGATTGTATCGAAGTTCCAGCGGCCCCGGTTTACCGGCAGCGTGGCTGCCCAGTAATCTTTCACCCGGGAATAGATCACGTACTGGCCCATTCGCCAGTCGGTAATGCGATACGGCCCTCCGGCCAGCGGCGGGGTAGAGAGGGGATCGCTCAGCTTATGATTTTTCCAGAAGGATTCGGGCATGACGGGCAGGGAGAACAGGCTCAGCATATTCTCTTTGTTCGGCTCAGGGAGTTCGATTCGCACGGTCAGCGGGGCGATGGCTTTCACCGTGGTGCCCTTGTACACCAGACGAAACTGCGGCACGCCTTCGGTCATAAATTTATGAAAGGTGAACGCCACGTCACGGGCGCTAACCGGCGTACCGTCGTGAAAACGCGCCCGCGGATTAATCGCGATTTCTGCCCAGCTGAAATCATCGGCGTAACGCACGTTCTCCGCGACCAGGGGATAATAGCTGCCGGGCTCGTCGTCGGAGGTGACGAACAGCGTGTCATAGAGGGATTCGGTACGCGCTGCCGCTACGCCGCGCAGGGCAAAGCGGTTAAAGTTGTCAAACGTTCCCGTGGCGGAAAGCGTCACGTTTCCGCCTTTCGGGGCGGCGGGGTTAACGTAATCGTAGTGGTTAAAGTTAACCGCGTACTTCGGCTCGCCAATGACGGCAAAGGCCGTGCTCTCTTTGATGGTCTGCGCCTGGCTCGACAGGCTCACCAGCGCCAACAGCGTCAACACAACGCGCATAATCATAGTGCGGCGGATCCCTTTGTTCACAGGCAGGCTCGGTTGAACAGAATAATAAGGGACAGCGCCGTGATTGTGAAATTATTCCCCGAGCGTGATGTCGGGTTGCCACGTCCTGAACTGCTCCAGCGGCATCGGGCGGCCAATCCAGTAGCCCTGAAGATAGTTCACGCCATGCTCGCGTAGCCACGCCGCCTGCTCCGGCGTTTCAACACCCTCGGCGACGGTTATCATATTCAGACGTTCTGCCAGCGTCAGCACCGCGTCAAGCACTGGCGAGGTGACGGTTTCAGTCCCGATGGCATTCACGAAGCCACGGTCAATTTTCAGGTAATCCATCGTGAAGCGTTCCAGATAGATCAGCGCGCTGTGGCCGGTGCCAAAATCATCGATGGCGATTTCAAAACCTTCTTCGTGCAGCCATTCGAACAGCTGGTTAGCCTCGCGGTGGTTGATCATGTCGCGCTCGGTTATTTCCAGCACAATCTGGAAGTGATCGGGCGGAAGGGCGGTGGCAAACGCGCGCATATCCTCTTTAAAGCTTTCCGCATGCAGATGCCCGGGCGCGATGTTGATCCCAAACTTGGCCCCAGGCGGGAGCACCGTTTGCAGGACAGGGGCATCGCGGATAATCAGGTCAAAAAGATGCAGCGTCAGCGGGACAATCAGCTTCTGCGCTTCAGCGAAATTAATAAAGGCATCCGGTGGAATTTCTCCCATCACCGGATGCTTCCAGCGCATCAGGACTTCCAGCCCGGTCATTTTGAGCGACTGCGCATCCACGACGGGTTGATAGACCACGTAAAACTGGTCGCGCTTGATGGCCGTGAGGATCTCTTTCCCCGGATTAAGACGGATAGTAAGAATATAGAAATTTAACAGGCCCGCCGCGATCCCGCAGACCAGGCCGAAAAACAGGGCGTACAGCACTTCATCGGTCGTCCAGGCTTCCGCATAAACATGGATGGTCAGAGGTACATTTTTCAGCGTGGCGGTACGGACCGGGATATCAGGCAAATCACGCGCAGGGACCAGCGTTCCGGAATGGGTTGATAACGCATAATCGCCAATAATGATGGAAATACCGGCAAACTCATCCTGTCTTGAGGTGTAGAGAAGGTACGGGGTCAGGTTGAGATTTACGGAGGTAAACACACCGCCGTCTTTCACCAGTGGGTTGCGATACCAGATGGCAATCGCGGGCTTGTCCGGCATCATGGGGGTGCCCGGCAGGAGCGCCATATCAACCTGTTTATTGATGTGCAGTTCAGGAATAAGCGCTTGCAGGGGGACATTCATCGGGCCGGTGGCGGAAGAGCAGTAGGCGTATTTATCCCTGACCAGCAAAAAGGCGCGCACGTTGATGCTAAAGGCCGCCCGGGAGGTCAGGGCGGCACTCACTTCCTCGCAGCTGTTCAGCGTGAGTGGCTGGAGCGTATCAATCGACATTTTGAGCTCATCGAAATAGCTCTCCATATAGACGCTTAAATCGGTAACAAGGGTATCGAATCTGACGTCTCGCTTGTGGTAACTCCAGTAAAACTGTAATGCTCCCAGAAGCAGGGCAGTGAATAACCCCGTAAGGAAACTGATAAACAGTATCTTGCGGTTGCTGGAGAAGTAGCGGGTAAACATAGATGTCGTGATTCCTGAAATGCCGCTGGATAGCTATCAGTGTAACGGGCAAAAAAAAACACTGCCGGAGCAGTGCTTTTTTTATCGTATCGCCAGCCAAGGGATAACCAACGATACGACAGCAATATTAACTACGGCTCAGAACGCGGCGAGCTTCGTTGTAGCGCTTCTTCCAGTAAGGTTCGTTCATGCTGGAAATCGTCACACCACTGCTGGTGGAAGCATGGACAAACTGATCGTTACCGATATAGATGCCAACGTGTCGACCGGTTGAACCCGCTCTGAACAGGACTAAATCGCCCGTGCGCAGTTTAGTGCGCGAAATGGATTTGCCCATTTCCTGCTGTTCATAAGTAGAACGCGGAAGGTCTAACCCAAACTGCTCACGGAACGTACGCTGTACGAACGCGGAACAATCAATGCCTTTCTTGGTGCTGCCGCCCAGACGGTAACGCACGCCTTTCCAGTCAGCATACTGATCCATAATACGCGACTTAACGTCGAGATTACGTACCATATTTTCAAATTCATCCTGAGAGGCTTGCAGTGAAGAGGAATCTTCCATTCCCACAACACGCGTCTCAGGATGCATATTCTTCGCGGTGTTCGTTGTACTACATGCCGAAAGCAGAACCGCCACTGCAATCGCCGGGATCCCCCGCAAGATATATCTCAAGATTGGTTGAGATTTGACCATTTTGTTTGTTTTCCCTTGAAGTCCTTAACGAAAATATCGTTATAAAAATGCCAACCGTGACGAGACTAATTATCTGTTCACAATGAGACAATTCTTTATGGTGAAAACTGTGGCTCAACGCACAAAATTATTCACCATGATAATAATTATCTCAGTGGGGCAAAACGAGTTCGAGGTTAACCGATTGCACGGGGTATTGCGAGCAAAAAAGTCCGTTTTTTTATAAGAAAATGTGATACACAAAGTTACAGCGCGGAATTGCTCAAAATGCCGCCATTCATACCGGTAATCCCTGCAATTGCTTCATTTTTATCACGAATAGTATGACGGGATGATGACAGCGTTGAATGACGCCGGAAAGAAGTGACTCAGGGATCGAAAACGATCCCTGATGAATGGTGTTAATTTTCGTTATTTATTTGTTTCCAGCTTGTTTAAATTTGCCGGGAAGATAGCGATCAAAAATGTCTATTATGCGATCGCTCAGGGGGGTCATCAGCACCCACGGTAAACCAATTAACACCGCCGTGAGGGAGCCTACGGCGATATCTGTCAGCCAGTGCGCGCCAATCATCACCCGCGGGAATGCAAATACCACCACAATAACCAGGGCGATGGCGAAGGCTTTTTTACCAAAATAGCGCAGCATGAAGCCTGCGAAAATCAGCAGCATCATACCGTGGTCGCCCGGGAAACTGTCCTTCGAGGCGTCTTTGGTTGGAATATGAAGCAGCTCGCTGACGCGGTTAATATTCGGGAAAGAGAGCGACGGACTGGCGCGTTTAACCGGCATCAGATGCTGCGCCAGCTGGTTGATAATCACCGCAGCCAGCAGCATCACCAGACCGATAATCAGAATACGGCGACGACCCGTTTTGTCTTCCTTCAGCCAGAAAGAGAGCATCAGACAGCCCATTGCCAGCAGCGAACAGCCGTCAAACGCGCGGTTATTGGTGATCGCCACCAGCCACAGGAAGGCCTCACTCTTCGCCAGAGCCTGGTTAAAGAAGTGGAACAGCCCGGAATCCAGCGGGAACCAGAAACCGTGATCCGCCGGGATATACCAGGAGAAAAAGATCGCCAGACCGGCAGCGTTGAGCAATAAAATAGCAGGAAGTCGAGTCGTCATAGTCTTCAGCAATGTGTGAAATCAGGGGCAACGTTAGCCGCCCAAACTTAAACGAAGCTTCAACAGGCTTGACTGGAGGGCATTCCAGTCGGTATTAACCGCACTAATTAACTCTATCCGGCTGTCGGGTGGCGCAACGTTCTGGGTTTCAATAAAGAAATCCTCGCCCTGACGGTTAATGCGCACCAGGCCATCCGGGGTGCGCATGATCCCTTTTACCCGCTCAACCGGCGCTAGTCTCGCCCACTCCAGGATACCAATGGTGTCGAAAACCGTATCGGCATCGAAGATCCACCCGCAGGCCTGGTGCCCCTGACCGCTGTTCAGGTTGCGACGCCAGCGCTGATGCTCCGGCAGGCTCAGTGCAGCCAGACCTTGCTTCGCGCCGTGGCTATGCGAATGCTCTGCGCTGGCAGGCAGTTGCGTCTGGTTGAGGCGGGGAAGGTCGAGCAGGGCGCCATCAATGTTGCCCTGGGTGGTCTGCACATACTGACGTCCACCGCCAGCCTTCTGCCACCAGGACTCAAACGCGGCCTGACTCTCAGCCGTCGCGCGATCGGATTTATTCGCCACGATAATATCTGCCGAGGCGAGCTGGTCGCGGAAATTGTCGTTATTGATTGCTTTTTCATCCAGCAGCTGGCGGGGGTCGAGCAGGCAAAGCGTCGCACGCAGCTCAAGCCACGGCTCGTATACCGGGGCGGTCAGTAAATCAAGGATTTGCTTAGGATGACCCAGCCCGGTAGGCTCAATCAGCAACCGGTCCGGCTTGCCCTGACGCAGCAGCGTATTCAGCCCTACCTGCATCGGCAGACCATTCACGCAGCACATACACCCGCCCGGGATCTCTTTCACCATCGCGCCGCTGTCAGCGAGCAACGCGCCGTCGATCCCCACTTCGCCAAATTCGTTGACCAGCACGGCCCACTTTTCCGCCGGGTCTTTATTGGCCAGCAAATGCAGAATGGACGTAGTTTTACCGCTGCCGAGAAAACCGGTGATCAGGTTGGTTTTGGTCACGTGCGCTCCGATAAATAATTGTGATGTAGTAACAACTATCTATCATCCTGACGAAAAAATCGGGCATTGAGAAGAGGAAGGGCGAACGGAGCACAAAACCGTTCGCCTTAAACGCAATAATCGCTAAATTTTTAACGTTTCGATAACGGCCTGGCGCGCGCCGAGCCGGACGAGGCGCTGGTACGCGCTGGTGATTGCTTCGACAAAGACAGGGTTTTGCGGCAGGTCGTCGCCAAAGATTTCATTTAACGTCAGCAGGGCGCTAACGCGTTCTGCGTCGCTGCTGGTAGCGACAATGGCCTGAAACTTGTCGCTCAGCGGATCGCGTACGTCAATGGCGTTGCCCTGTTCGTCCGTACCGCTGACGTAGCGCATCCAGCCCGCCACCCCCAGCGCCAGTAATGGCCAGGCGGTGTGACGCTCAAGATGCACGCGGATCCCATCCAGCATGCGCTGAGGCAGCTTCTGGCTGCCGTCCATGGCGATTTGCCATGTGCGGTGCTGTAGGGCCGGGTTGGCGAAGCGGTCAAGCAGGCTGTCAGCATAGGCTGTCAGATCAACGTTGGTGATGCGCAGCGTAGGGGCCTGCTCATTCAGCATCAGCCTGCGGGCAGCCTCGCGGAAACTGTCGTCCTGCATACATTCATTTATGTGCGCGTAGCCGGCAAGGTAGCCCAGATACGCCAGGAAGGAGTGGCTGCCGTTCAGCATCCGCAGCTTCATCTGCTCCCAGGGCAGGACATCCTCAACCATCTGTACGCCTGCCACCTCCCACTCCGGACGTCCGGCGACAAAGTTATCTTCCACTACCCACTGAATGAACGGTTCACAGCTGATGGCGCAGGGATCTTCAACGCCAAGTTCCCGGGTGATTTCCGCGAGTGAGGCGTCGGTGGCGGCGGGCACGATTCGGTCGACCATGGTGCCAGGGAAGCTCACGTGCGCCTCGATCCATGCTGCCAGCTCTGCGGAACGCTTTCCGGCCATGCCGAGAACGGCATTCTTCACCACGTGGCCGTTGTCGGGAATATTGTCGCAGGAGAGCACGGTAAACGCCGGCAGGCCGCGCTCGCGGCGGCGATGAAGCGCTTCGACCAGAATACCCGGCGCGGAATGCGGCTCAGACGGGTGCTCAAGATCGTGCAGGATGCGGCTGTTCTGCATATCCAGTTTTCCCGTCGCCGGATCGATGCAGTAGCCTTTTTCGGTAATGGTGAGGGAGACAATTGCCACCTGCGGTTCGCAGAACTTCTCAATAATGGCTGCCAGCGAGTCGAGTTTGGCGTTCAGGCACTCTTTTACCGCACCGATAATAATGGGCTGATTGCCTTCGGCGCCTTTCTCCAGCACGGTAAACAGATGATCCTGCGCCCGGAGCTGGCGCATGAGGACATCGCCGCTAAAGAGGCTAATCTCACAAATTCCCCAGTCGCCTCCCCTGGCATTCAGTACCCGGTTTGTTAACAACGCCTGATGCGCCCGGTGGAACGCGCCAAAACCGAAATGGACGATGCGGGAGCGTAACTGCTCGCGATCGTAGCGGGGCTGCTGGACATGAGCAGGAAGCGCGGTGGAGGCAATAGTCTTCATGTAATACACACCTGATTAACCATTAATTAACAATGTCAGTGTAAAGTTATATGACAACAAATTAAATTGGTAAGCCGTAAATATCCCTGTTATGTGAGTTTGATCAATCAATGTCGCGCGCTGTATTGACCACCTCGATTAAACATGTATGGTAGTCGTCATTGAAGTAACACATATTGGTATAACAACTTGAGAGGGTGGGGAAATGGAACAAACCTGGCGTTGGTACGGGCCGAACGATCCGGTTTCTCTTGATGATGTGCGTCAGGCTGGCGCAACGGGTGTGGTCACGGCGCTGCATCATATTCCGAACGGTCAGGTGTGGCCGGTGGAGGAAATCCAAAAGCGTCAGGCTCAGCTGGCAGAGAAGGGGTTAACCTGGTCTGTTGTGGAAAGTATTCCGGTTCACGAAGATATCAAAACCCACTCCGGTGAGTGTGATACCTGGATTGCGAATTATCAGCAGAGCATTCGCAACCTGGCAGCCTGTGGTATTGATACCGTCTGCTACAACTTTATGCCGATTCTGGACTGGACGCGTACCGACCTGGAATATGAAATGGCTGATGGTTCGAAGGCGCTGCGTTTCGATCAAATCGCTTTTGCGGCTTTCGAGCTGCACATTCTGAAGCGTCCGGGGGCGGAAGCAGACTACACTGCCGAAGAGCAACAGCAGGCGCTGGCGTGGTTCAATGCCGCCAGTGAAGCGGACATTGAGAAGCTGGTTCGCAATATTATCGCGGGCCTGCCGGGGGCGGAAGAGGGCTATACCCTCGATCAGTTCCGCGCGCGCCTGGCGGAATATGGCGATATCGATAAAAACCAGCTGCGTGAAAACATGGCGCACTTCCTGCGCGCTATCGTGCCGGTGGCAGAAGAAGTCGGCGTGCGGCTGGCGGTTCATCCGGACGATCCACCGCGTCCTATCCTCGGCCTGCCGCGTATCGTGTCTACGATTGAAGATATGCAGTGGCTGAAAGAGACGGTCGACAGCATCTACAACGGCTTTACCATGTGTACGGGCTCGTATGGGGTGCGGGCGGATAACGATCTGGTGCGGATGATCGAAACCTTCGGCGATCGCATTCATTTCACCCACCTGCGTGCAACCTGCCGTGAAGAGAACCCGAAAACCTTCCACGAAGCAGCCCATCTTGGCGGCGACGTGAACATGGTTGCGGTGGTGGATGCCATTCTCGCTGAAGAGGTACGTCGTAAGCAGGCGGGAGATGTACGTCCTATCCCGTTCCGTCCGGATCACGGGCACCAGATGCTGGACGATCTGCGCAAGAAAACGAATCCAGGGTATTCGGCGATTGGCCGTCTGAAAGGGATGGCGGAAGTGCGCGGTATCGAGCTGGCGCTGAAAATGACGAAGTATCCTGAACTTCTTTAAGCCTGATCGCCCGGTGGCGCTACGCTTACCGGGCCTACGAAAAACCGGCTCTGAGGCCGGTTTTTGTGTTTTTGTAGGCCGGGTAAGGCGCAGCCGCCACCCGGCAAACGCCGCAATCAGTCAGCACGACCCATATAGCGTTTTTCTTCGATATGGATACGGATTTTCTCGCCCGCTGACAGGTACTCTGGCACCTGTACGACCAGACCGGTAGTCAGGGTAGCCGGTTTGTTACGCGCACTTGCAGACGCGCCTTTGATGCCCGGCGCCGTTTCAACAATTTCCAGATCAACCGTCTGCGGCAGCTCCAGCGCCAGCAGCACGCCATCCCAGGTCAGCACCTGCATGTCCGGCATTCCGCCTTCAGGAATAAACAGCAGCTCTTCTTCGATCTGATCTTTGGTGAAGATATACGGGGTGTAATCTTCTTTATCCATGAACACGTATTCGTTGCCGTCGATGTAGGAGAAATCAACGTAGCGACGGGTCAGGGTCACGGTATCAACGATATCGTCGCCTTTAAAACGTTCTTCCACTTTCAGGCCGGTGCGGACATCGGAGAAACGCATTTTGTACAGCGTTGCTGCGCCACGGGCGCTGGGTGCCTGAATATCGATATCTTTCACAATCAGCAGTTTGCCGTTGTAATTCAGTACCATACCTTTCTTAATTTCGTTCGCTCTTGGCATTGCAGTAATCCTGTTTACGGGAGGTAAAAAATATCGCGCCAAATTACTCGCGCGCGGCCTTTCAGGCAAGCGGAATTCGTGGGTTTTGCTATCAATACATAAAAGGTGTTACTGTGCGCGCAATGCCCGACTGCACGGGCATTTGCCACCAACAGAGAGCATGTATGGATTGTCGTTCCGACTGTGGCGCGTGCTGTACCGCACCGTCCATCTCAAGCCCCATTCCAGGCATGCCGGAGGGCAAGCCTGCCAATACCCGCTGCGTTCAGCTCTCTGACGCTAACCTGTGCATGATCTTTGGCTCGCCTCTGCGCCCGAAGGTGTGCTCCGGGCTTCAGCCAACCGCTGAAATGTGCGGCAGTACGCGCCAGCAGGCCATCACTTATCTGCTTGAGCTGGAAGCGCTCACCGCGCCTTAAACATCTTTGATCCGCGTCAGGCAGCTCAGCGTCAGGACGCACATTACCAGCGCAATCCAGAACACCGTATGATAGTTCCAGATTTCAGCCACAACGCCCGCCAGTGAGCCTGCAATAATCCAGCCCACGCGGGTGGTATTAGTATAAAGGGTGGTGGCAGAGCCTGCCTGACCCGGCATCAGATCCTGGAAGTAGAGCATGCCGATACCGGCCAGAATGCCGATGTAAATGGCGTTCAGCAGCTGTAAAGCCAGAAGCAGAGCTGGCGTATGAACCGTCAGCATACCGACATAAAAAAGCAGCCCGGCTACGGCGGCGACGCGCATCAAAAAGCGCTTGCCGAAGCGCTTCGCGTAATAGCCCGCAATCAGCATGGTGGGGATCTCAAGACCCGCGGCGGTTCCCATCATGATCCCGGCCAGCTTCTCCGGCAGATGCAGCTCATCAATAATAAATAGCGGCATATTAATGATATAGAGGCTGTTGGTGCCCCACATCAGCGTACAGATAATGAATAACAGCAGCGCGTCGCGGCGGTTGCGTCGCGGAGCTTCCAGCGTACCGGTCGCCACTTTCGGCTCTTTGCGCATGGAGGGCAGGAAGAACCAGACCATTGCGCCGCATACCACGAAGGCCACGGCTGCGCTGAGGTACATCACCGTAAAGCCAAAACCCATCGCCAGCGCGTAGGCGAGCGGGGGGCCAATCACCCATGCCAGCGACACCTGCGCGCGCAGTATCGAGCTGAACATCACCGCTTCCCGCCCGGTGCGGTCGGCATGCTCGCGGGCAAGGGCGAACATCTGCGGGTTGGCGGTCGAGCCGAAACTGCTCAGGAAGACGCCCACGAACAGCAGAATGAAGTAGTTACGGTTCCAGGCAAACAGCAGGCAGGCAAACACCCCGAGCAGGCAGCAAAAAACGATCAGGCTTTTGCGATCGCCTTTGCGGTCTGAACGCCCGGCAAGAAACTGGCTGACGAAAATGCCGATGATGGCGCTCCCGGTGAAGAAGAAGCCAACCATCGCCGGGCGGGCGTGGACTTCGTTGGTCAGAAACAGGCTCAGCGTAGGCGTTTGTAACGCACCGGCAATACCGGTGAGGAAAGCAACGATCAAAAACGCCGTTGACGTCAAATCAAAAGGCTTTGGTGAGGCGGCAGCGGGGGTGTTATGCATGTTCAGTCTTTGCGAGTAACAGAGAGAGGCGGAGTTTACGCCGCCTGTCATGAAATAAACAGAGGGCAAAATCAAGATTGCCACAATAAATCAAAATAGCATTTCAGTTTATCGCCGTTTCGCTGAAGCGTGCTGAACCTGTTTGCTGAACATCAGCAAAAACCTCCCGACTGAAAAAGAAATGTGCTGCACTTCTAAATTCTGCAACAAGAAATGTAACTTTTCTTGCAACCTTTTGTAGAAAAGACAAGACTTCTTGAAACGTTTCAGCGCTATCTTGCATGTCCTGACGAAGCAGGCTAGCGCTTATTTTCTCAGTTAAGCTGAAACGATTCAATTTCAGCAGGAGAGGAGAATCATGTTCCAGTTATCTGTTCAGGATATTCACCCGGGCGAACAGGCCGGGAATAAAGAAGAGGCTATTCGCCAGGTCGCCGCTGCGCTCGTGCAGGCTGGCAACGTGGCTGACGGCTACGTCAACGGCATGCTGGCGCGTGAACAGCAGACCTCCACCTTCCTCGGTAACGGTATTGCAATTCCGCACGGCACCACGGACACCCGCGATCAGGTGCTGAAAACCGGCGTGCAGGTCTTCCAGTTCCCGCAGGGCGTGCTGTGGGGCGAGGGTCAGGTGGCTTACGTGGCGATTGGCATCGCGGCCAGCGGTGACGAACACCTGGGCCTGCTGCGTCAGCTGACGCACGTGCTGAGTGATGATGCCGTCGCGGAACAGCTTAAATCCGCTACCACTGCTGAAGAGCTGCGTGCCCTGCTGATGGGCGAAAAACAGAGCGAAGCGCTGAAGCTGGATAATGAAACTCTGACGCTGGACGTCGTCGCGTCCGATTTGCTGACGCTCCAGGCGCTGAACGCGGCCCGCCTGAAAGAGGTCGGTGCGGCGGATACCACTTTTGTGACGCGCGCCATCAATGATAAGCCATTAAACCTGGGTCAGGGCATCTGGCTGAACGACAGTGCTGAAGGCAACCTGCGTAGCGCTATCGCGGTCAGCCGTGCTGCGGTTGCCTTTGAGACAGACGGCGAACGCGCCGCCATGCTGGTAACGGTTGCCATGGCGGACGATCAGCCGGTATCCGTGCTGAAGCGTCTGGGCGATCTGCTGCTGAACAATAAAGCTGAAAAACTGCTGAATGCAGACGCGGCGACGGTGCTGGCCCTGCTGACCAGCGACGATGCGCTGACGGATGACCTGCTGAGCGCAGAGTATGTGGTGCGTAACGAACACGGCCTGCATGCCCGTCCGGGCACCATGCTGGTGAATACCATTAAACAATTTGCAAGTGAGATCACCGTGACCAATCTGGACGGTTCGGGTAAACCAGCCAACGGGCGCAGCCTGATGAAAGTTGTCGCGCTGGGCGTGAAGAAAGGCCATCGTCTGCGCTTTACCGCGCAGGGTGCGGATGCTGAACAGGCGCTGAAAGCGATTGGCGACGCCATCGCGGCCGGTCTGGGGGAGGGCGCATAATGAGCAGACGTGTTGCGACCATTACGCTGAACCCGGCTTACGATCTGGTGGGCTTCTGCCCGGAAATTGAGCGTGGCGAAGTTAACCTGGTGCGGACGACCGGCCTGCATGCCGCAGGGAAAGGGATTAACGTGGCGAAGGTGCTGAAAGATCTCGGCATCGACGTCACCGTTGGCGGTTTCCTCGGTAAAGACAACCAGGACGGTTTTCAGCAGTTGTTCAGTGAACTGGGCATCGCTAACCGTTTTCAGGTTGTGCAGGGCCGTACCCGCATCAACGTTAAGCTGACCGAGAAAGACGGTGAAGTGACCGATCTGAACTTCTCCGGCTTCGAAGTGACCCCGGCTGACTGGGAGCGCTTTGTTGCCGATTCCCTGAGCTGGCTGGGCCAGTTTGACATGGTGTGCGTCAGCGGCAGTCTGCCGTCCGGCGTCAGCCCGGAAGCGTTCACCGACTGGATGACGCGCCTGCGCAGCCAGTGCCCGTGCATTATTTTCGACAGCAGCCGCGACGCGCTGGTCGCCGGTCTGAAAGCCTCGCCATGGCTGGTTAAGCCTAACCGCCGCGAACTGGAGATCTGGGCGGGCCGTAAGCTGCCAGAATTAAAGGATGTGATTGACGCTGCCCATGCGCTGCGCGAGCAGGGTATCGCTCATGTGGTGATTTCGCTGGGTGCAGAAGGTGCCCTGTGGGTTAACGCCTCCGGGGAATGGATTGCCAAACCGCCTTCAATGGAGGTGGTCAGCACCGTAGGTGCCGGGGATTCGATGGTTGGCGGTCTGATCTACGGTCTGCTGATGCGCGAATCCAGCGAACATACCTTACGTCTTGCTACCGCCGTTGCGGCCCTGGCCGTGAGCCAGAGCAATGTCGGTATTACCGATCGTACCCAGTTAGCCGCGATGATGGCGCGCGTTGACTTAAAACCTTTTAACTAACAGCAGGAGAGGAATAATGAAAACGCTGCTGATCATTGACTCCGGTCTCGGACAGGCTCGTGCCTATATGGCGAAGACCCTGCTGGGCGCGGCGGCACAAAAAGCGCACCTGGATATCATTGATAACCCGGGTGATGCTGAAATGGCGATTGTTCTGGGCGACAAAATCCCCGCGGACAGCGCCCTGAACGGCAAAAAAGTGTGGCTGGGTGATATTAATCGCGCGGTGGCACACCCTGAACTGTTTCTGAGCGAAGCAAAAGGTCATGCTACGGTTTACAGCGCACCAGTGGAGGCGGCGCCGGTTGCAGCCACTGGCCCGAAACGCATTGTTGCGGTAACGGCCTGCCCGACAGGTGTAGCGCACACCTTTATGGCGGCTGAAGCCATTGAAACCGAAGCGAAAAAACGTGGCTGGTGGGTGAAGGTTGAAA
This sequence comes from Enterobacter cloacae complex sp. 6730903, assembly GCF_048283985.1. Lineage (NCBI taxonomy): Bacteria > Pseudomonadati > Pseudomonadota > Gammaproteobacteria > Enterobacterales > Enterobacteriaceae > Enterobacter > Enterobacter cloacae complex sp. 6730903. The sequence goes on from NZ_JBLVXX010000018.1 coordinate 28,582, forward strand.
CCCGCGGCTCTGTTGGCGCGGGCAATGCCATCACGCCTGAAGAGGTGGCGGAAGCCGATCTGGTGATTGTGGCGGCGGATATCGAAGTGGATCTGGCGAAGTTTGCCGGCAAGCCGATGTACCGCACTTCTACCGGCCTGGCGCTGAAGAAGACCGCGCAGGAGTTTGATAAGGCGCTGGCGGAAGCCAAACCGTATCAGGCAACCGGTGCGGCTAAAACTGCGACTGAAGGAAAAAAAGAGTCTGCGGGTGCGTATCGTCACCTGCTGACCGGCGTATCCTACATGCTGCCGATGGTGGTGGCGGGCGGCCTGTGTATTGCGCTCTCCTTCGCCTTTGGTATCGAGGCGTTTAAAGAGCCGGGCACACTGGCGGCCGCGTTGATGCAGATTGGCGGCGGCTCCGCGTTTGCGCTGATGGTGCCGGTGCTGGCGGGCTTTATCGCCTTTTCCATTGCTGACCGTCCGGGTCTGACGCCAGGTCTTATCGGCGGTATGCTCGCCGTGAGCACCGGTTCTGGCTTTATCGGCGGTATCATTGCCGGTTTCCTCGCCGGTTATGTGGCGAAGCTGATCAGCTCGAAGCTGAAGCTACCGCAGAGTATGGAGGCGCTGAAACCTATCCTGATCATCCCGCTGATCTCCAGCCTGGTGGTCGGTCTGGCGATGATTTACCTGATTGGTAAGCCGGTCGCGGGCATTCTGGAAGGTCTGACCCACTGGCTGCAAACCATGGGGACGGCGAACGCGGTGCTGCTGGGCGCAATCCTCGGCGGTATGATGTGTACCGACATGGGTGGTCCGGTAAACAAAGCGGCATATGCGTTTGGCGTTGGCCTCCTAAGTACCCAGACCTATGCGCCGATGGCGGCGATCATGGCGGCAGGTATGGTGCCACCGCTGGCGCTTGGCCTGGCGACAATCATCGCCCGTCGTAAGTTCGATAAAGCGCAGCAGGAAGGCGGTAAAGCGGCGCTGGTGCTGGGCCTGTGCTTCATCACCGAAGGCGCAATTCCGTTTGCGGCACGCGATCCAATGCGTGTTCTGCCGTGCTGTATCGTGGGTGGTGCGGTGACGGGAGCTATCTCCATGGCGGTAGGTGCGAAACTGATGGCGCCGCACGGCGGTCTGTTCGTCCTGCTGATCCCTGGCGCCATTACGCCGGTGCTGGGTTATCTGCTGGCGATTGTTGCCGGTACGCTGGTGGCAGGCCTGTCTTACGCGGTGCTGAAGCGCCCGGAAGCGGAAGTGGTCGCAAAAGCAGCCTAAAAGCGGTGTCGGGTGGCGGCTTCGCCTGACCCGACCTACAAAAAGAGCCGGGGCGCGTTACGCACCCGGCTTTTTTTATGCCGCCTGTTCAGCGGTTTGCTGCGCCTTCAGCCAGGCAATCTCTTCCGCCCAGATATCCGGATTGATGGTTTCAAGCACCATTGGAATGCCGTCGAAGCGGGCATCCTGCATGATAAAGCGGAACGCATCGTGGCCGATATTGCCTTCGCCCAGGCTGTGATGGCGGTCAACGCGACTGCCGAACGCGCTTTTCGCATCATTTAAGTGCATACCGCGAAGGTATTTAAAACCGACAATACGCTCGAACTCCTCGAAGGTATTTTTTGTGGCCTCGGTTGTGCGCAGGTCATAACCGGCCGCAAACGCGTGGCAGGTATCAATGCACACGCCCACGCGGGATTTGTCTTCCACGCCGTCGATGATCGCCGCCAGATGCTCAAACTTAAAGCCGAGGTTGCTGCCCTGACCGGCGGTATTTTCAATCACCGCCGTCACGCCCTGGGTTTTATCCAGCGTCATGTTAATTGACTCGGCAATGCGCGCCAGACAGGCGTCTTCGTCGATTTGCATCAGATGGCTGCCGGGATGGAAGTTCAGCAGCGTCAGCCCCAGCTGTTCACAGCGCTGAACCTCATCCAGGAACGCTTCGCGGGATTTTTCCAGCGCCTCAGCAACCGGATGGCCGAGGTTAATCAGATAGCTGTCGTGCGGGAGGATCTGGCCAGGTCCATAGCGGTATTTCTCGCAGGCGGCTTTGAAGTCATCAATCACTTCCGCGGTGAGGGGAGCTGCGCGCCACTGGCGCTGGTTTTTGGTGAACAGGGCGAAAGCGGTCGCCTCGATTTCGGCGGCGCGAATGGCGGCATTCGCAAGGCCACCGGCAGCGCTGACGTGCGCTCCAACATATTTCATAAAAAGACTCCTGTTAACCCGAAATGCCTATGATAACGGGTTAACAGGAGAAGGACGAGATGGTTTATGCCAACAGGCTGTGTACCGCAAGGTTAATCGCGCCGCCGCCAACGATCAGCCAGATGAACAGCACCAGCGCCATCAGCAGCGGTTTCGCCCCGGCTTTTTTCAGCGCGCTGACGTGCGTGGTGACGCCCAGCGCCGCCATTGCCATCGCCAGCAGGACCGTATCCAGCGTGACCAGCATATCCACCATCGCTTTTGGCAGCAGGTGGAAAGAGTTGAAGATAGCGACCACGATGAACAGGATCGCAAACCACGGAATGGTGATTTTGCTTTTCTCGCTGCCGCCTGCCGGAGCCAGCTGTTTAACCCGCGCCGCGAGGAAAATCAGGAACGGGGCCAGCATCATCACGCGCAGCATTTTGGCGATGACCGCCGCGTTTTCTGCTTCCGGATTAATGGCGTGACCAGCCGCCACCACCTGCGCCACTTCGTGCATGGTTGAGCCGATATAAATGCCGTAGGTTTCCGGACTAAACCAGTGCGCCACCAGCGGATACATGGCCGGATACAGGAAGATCGCCAGCGTACCGAAGATAACTACCGTCGCGACGGCAACCGTGACTTTACTGGCTTCGGCTTTAACGACGGGTTCTGTTGCCAGTACCGCCGCCGCGCCGCAGATGCTGCTACCCGCACCGATCAGCCAGCTGGTCTGTTTGTCCAGCCCAAAGATCTTCTGGCCGATAAAGCACGCCAGTAAAAAGGTGCTTGAAAGGGTCAGGACGTCAATGGCAATCCCGCTGACACCGACATCCGCAATCTGCGAAAAGGTGAGGCGGAAGCCATAGAGGATGATCCCAAGACGTAATAAATGCTGCTTGGCGAAAATCACGCCGCCGTCGCAGGATTTCCAGATGTGTGGATAAACGGTGTTCCCGACCACCATGCCGATCAGAATGGCCAGCGTCAGGGCGCTGAACCCTGCGCTGGCAACCGCCGGCATACTCCCGCCCCATAAAGCCACGCCGGTCACCACGGCGCTGAGCGCGAGACCCGGCACGAAGTGCCACACTGTACGATGATGTTGTAAGGTGATTTCTGACATAACCTTCTCCTTTGTCTGGCTAAAGGTTACGGCGCTCTGGCTTAAAAATAAAATTGATTATATATTTATAATCAATCTTTATAAGTGGTAAGCAACCATGCACATTACATTGCGTCAGCTGGAAGTTTTTGCCGAGGTGCTGAAAAGCGGCTCGACAACCCAGGCGTCACAAATGCTGGCGCTCTCGCAGTCCGCCGTTAGCGCGGCCTTGACCGATCTTGAAGGGCAACTGGGCGTCCAGCTTTTCGACAGGGTAGGCAAGCGGCTGGTGGTGAACGAACATGGCCGCCTGTTGTATCCGCGTGCCCTGGCCTTGCTGGAGCAGGCGACGGAGATCGAACAGCTGTTCCGCGAGGACAACGGCGCTATTCGTGTCTACGCCAGCAGCACGATCGGTAACTACATCCTGCCGGAAGTGATTGCCCGCTACCGCCGGGATTTTCCGACCCTGCCGCTGGAGATGAGCGTCAGCAACAGCCAGGACGTGATCAACGCGGTGATCGATTTCCGCGTGGACATCGGGCTTATCGAAGGGCCGTGCCACAACGTGGATATCATTGCGGAACCTTGGCTGGAGGATGAGCTGGTGGTGTTTGCCTCCCCGGCCTCTTCTTTACTCCAGGGCGAGGTGACGCTGGAGCGGCTGGCGCAGGCGCAGTGGATCCTTCGCGAGCAGGGTTCCGGCACGCGTGAAATTGTCGATTACCTGCTGCTGTCCCATCTGCCGCAGTTCCAGTTAGGGATGGAGTTAGGTAACTCCGAAGCCATTAAGCATGCGGTGCGTCATGGCCTGGGCATTAGCTGTCTTTCCCGACGGGTGATTGCCGAACAGCTGGAAACCGGCTCACTGGTTGAGATCCCCGTTCCGCTACCGAAGCTGGTGCGCACGCTGTGGTGCATCCATCATCGGCAGAAACACCTTTCCAGCTCGCTCCAGCGTTTTCTGCGCTACTGCGCCATTTAACGTTCCCCGGTGGCGCTTCGCTTACCGGGGCTACGTGCGCTTATCACCCCGTATTTTTATGCTTTACTTATAATCCTGGCCGAGTCATGAAGCTCTCTTATAACTGAGTATTTCTGCCGGAAGCAACGCAGATCGTCTGCTACAATCGCGCCTCATTTATTGAATGGACAGCATTTTCACATGGTTTCAGAAACTAAAACCACACAAGCGCCCGCGCTACGTCGCGCACTTAAGGCGCGTCACCTGACGATGATCGCCATTGGCGGCTCCATCGGTACAGGTCTTTTCGTTGCCTCTGGCGCAACAATTTCGGCAGCCGGCCCGGGTGGGGCATTATTCTCTTATATACTGATTGGCCTGATGGTCTACTTCCTGATGACCAGCCTGGGCGAACTGGCGGCATACATGCCGGTGTCTGGTTCGTTTTCGACCTACGGACAAAAATACGTTGAGGAAGGCTTCGGCTTCGCGCTGGGCTGGAACTACTGGTACAACTGGGCGGTGACCATCGCCGTTGACCTCGTCGCCGCACAGCTGGTAATGACCTGGTGGTTCCCGGACACGCCAGGCTGGATCTGGAGCGCCCTGTTCCTGGCGGTCATCTTCCTGCTGAACTACATCTCCGTGCGCGGTTTCGGCGAAGCGGAATACTGGTTCTCTTTGATTAAAGTGGCAACCGTCATCATCTTTATCGTCGTCGGTGTGGCGATGATCGTTGGTATTTTCAAAGGGGCTGAACCGGCGGGCTGGAGTAACTGGACGATAGGCGATGCGCCGTTTGCCGGGGGCTTCTCGGCGATGATTGGCGTGGCGATGATTGTCGGCTTCTCCTTCCAGGGTACCGAGCTGATTGGTATTGCGGCCGGTGAATCCGAAAACCCGGAGAAGAACATTCCGCGCGCGGTGCGTCAGGTGTTCTGGCGTATCCTGCTGTTCTATGTGTTCGCGATCCTGATTATCAGCCTGATCATTCCGTATACCGACCCAAGCCTGCTGCGTAACGATGTGAAAGACATCAGCGTCAGCCCGTTCACGCTGGTCTTCCAGCATGCGGGTCTGCTCTCTGCGGCGGCGGTGATGAACGCGGTGATCCTGACGGCGGTACTGTCTGCGGGTAACTCCGGGATGTACGCCTCCACTCGTATGCTTTACACCCTGGCCTGCGACGGTAAAGCGCCGCGTATTTTCTCGAAACTGTCTCGCGGTGGCGTGCCGCGCAACGCGCTGTATGCGACCACGGTGATTGCGGGTCTCTGTTTCCTGACCTCCATGTTCGGCAACCAGACGGTCTACCTGTGGCTGCTTAACACCTCAGGTATGACGGGCTTCATTGCCTGGCTGGGCATTGCCATCAGCCACTACCGTTTCCGTCGCGGGTACGTCAAGCAGGGTCATGATCTGAATAATCTGCCGTACCGGTCAGGGTTCTTCCCGCTGGGGCCGATCTTCGCCTTCGTTCTGTGCCTGATCATTACCCTGGGTCAGAACTATGAGGCCTTCCTTGCGGACACCATTGACTGGGGCGCCGTCACGGCCACCTATATTGGCATTCCGCTGTTCCTGATCATCTGGTTTGGCTACAAACTGACGAAAGGAACACGCTTCGTTCGCTACAGTGAAATGGATTTCCCGGAACGATTTAAACAATAACCGCACTTCCTCTCTTTTAGCCCGCTCAGTTGAGCGGGCTTTTTTATGGGCAGATCAGAAGCTGTAGGTCATGCCAACGGTATAGCGACGGCCATCCAGCACGGTGTCATAGGTATCGTAATCAATCTGCTTGTCGAGCACGTTATACACACCGGCAGTAACCAGCAGGTTTTTGTTGGCGTTGTAGCGCATACCGACATCAACCTGAGTGTAGGACGGCGTACCCTGGGACATTGATGTGCGGCTCAGGTACTCAGACGTTTTACCGCGCAGGTTCAGACGACTCCAGAAGCCGACGTCGGGCGTCGCCTGCCAGTCAAGAGTGGTGTTGAACATGTGCTTAGGCATCTTGTTCAGTGGCTTGCCGGAGAACTGGCCGCTCTTCTGCTCGGACTCCGTATAGGTGTAGTTTGCAGTCCAGTTCACATCACGTGTGATCTTCCACCCGAAGGAGGACTCCACGCCGCGCATGTTGGCTTTGTCCACGTTGACGCGATCGCTGACGAAATCATAGCTGTGACCGCCAATCGTACAGGCGGGATCGGCGCTGCTGTTACAGCGGCGAACTTCCGTAATTTTGTCCTTGAAGTCGGTATTAAACAGCGTCACCCCGGCATTCAGGTTATCGTTGTTATCCCAGAGCAGGGCGAGTTCTTCGCTCAGGCTCTTCTCTGGTTTCAGATCCGGGTTGCCAACGATGATACCGTCAAGACGGCCGCCACCTGTCACCTGGCCCCAGCTGGCAGACGACTGACGCAGATCCGGCGCACGATAGCCCGCAGAAACCCCACCTTTTAACGTCCACTGATCGGCCAGGTGCCATACGCCGTAACCGCGCGGCGTCCAGTTCGTACCGTAGTTTTGGTCTTTATCCATACGCAGGCCGCCGGTCAACGTAAAGCTTTCCGTCATTGCCCATTCATCTTCGGCAAACAGGGCCCAGCTCCAGCGCGTCAGTTTGTTCAGGCCGTCAGCTGCTTCCAGCTGGTTACCGTTGTCGCGAAGTTTCTCATAGCGATACTGCCCGCCGAGGGTCAACGTATGATCGCCGAGGAAAATCTGGTTCTGGTTGTTGAAGGTGGTGTTATAGGAGCGCATTTCACGACCTGGATTATTGGTCTCTTCCTGCTGGATATAGCTGGTAGTATTGAAGTCGTCGTAATACCCGCTGTGCGTTAAGGAGTAGGTCGTGTGCTCATAGCGCGAGTCGCTTTTGGTATTTGGCGTACAGGTTGTTCCCCGGCAGGTTTCAGCCGCTTTCGACATCCCCGGGGTGCTGTTTCTGTCCTGAAGCTCGCGAGCAAAATCAAGGTCGAAATCGTTCTTCTCGTCCGGGGTGAAGTTCAGCGTAATGCCACCGTTACGCATTTTTTGCTCGTTATACCCGTTCACGATTTTATCTTCGGCGCGGCGTGACAACAGCCCCGTCACTTTTGCGCCAAGCAGACCGTCAATCAGAGGACCAGAAGCGTAGGCGTTGGTCTGGAAGATATCGCCGGAATCATGGTTTTCCTGGAAGGTTGCATCGCCATGCAACGAACCGGTCCAGGCTTTGGTGTTCGAGACTTTTTTGGTAATGACGTTGATGACGCCACCCATCGCATCGGAGCCGTAAAGCGAGGACATCGGGCCGCGGATGACCTCAATTCGTTCAATGGACTCCAGCGGCGGCAGCCAGCCTTGTTCAATACCCGAGTTGTCGCTGTTGGGGCGGGTGCTTCGCGTACTGACGCGTTTGCCGTTCACCAGGAACAGAGTGTACTGAGAGGCCATGCCGCGAATACTGATATCGCTGCTGCTCCCGCCGCCGGTGACGACAACGCCCGGGACATCTCTCAGGGCATCGGTAACATCACGGTAGGCTTTATCTTCAATCTGCTGTTTTGAAATCACAGAGATGGAGGCGGGGGCATTCTGGATCTTTTGTTCAAAACCCGTCGCGGTGACGACAACGGTGTCCTGATCGGCTGCGTGAACGAAGGGGGAACATGTGGCAGCGCCAATGGCGACGGCCAGGAGCTTAATGCGTGGTATTGTCATTTGTACATTCCGTATAAAAATGAAAAAAACTCCATCGGGATAACCCTGAGAACTGTATGTTTTTGTCTTGTAAGAACTCTTTGAGATGGAGAAGAGCCTGGAATTGTACAAAAGAATGTAGAATTGTAAACACAAATGATAATTGAAATCATTTGTGTTTGAGTTAGAGCGGCGGAAAACAGGCTGGATTCAAGCGGATAGAAGTATGTAAAGAAGCGGGCGGGGAAAGACCCGGCAGGCAGGAGGCGCTACCGGGCAAAAGGCGGCACTTACCTGAACAGATGCTCCGCATGGAAGCGGAGATGATCCTCAATAAAGGACGCCATAAAGTAATAGCTGTGATCGTATCCCGGCTGAATGCGCAGCGTCAGCGGCCAGTCCTTCTGGCGCGCGGCTTCCGCCAGCAACGCAGGCTGTAACTGCCCGGCGAGGAACTGATCGGCATCACCCTGATCCACCAGCATCGGGATAGCGTCTTCTGGCTGGCTCGCCAGCATCAGCGCGCAGCTGTCCCATTCCTGCCATTTTTCTGCATCTTCACCCAGATAGTGCGTAAAGGCTTTTTGCCCCCACGGCACCTGCGTTGGGTTCACAATCGGCGCAAATGCGGACACGCTGGTGTATTTCCCCGGATTTTTCAGCGCCATGATCAGCGCCCCGTGGCCACCCATCGAATGTCCGCTTATCGCGCAGCGCTCGCTGACCGCGAACTGAGAGTGCACCAGGGCAGGCAGTTCATCGCGAATGTAGTCATACATGCGGTAATGGCTCGCCCACGGTTGTTCGGTAGCGTTGAGATAGAACCCGGCGCCTTTACCCAAATCGTATCCGGCATCGTCGGCCACGTCCTCGCCACGCGGGCTGGTATCTGGCATCACCAGCGCAATGCCCAGTTCGGCGGCAATGCGCTGGGCGCCCGCTTTGGTGGTGAAGTTTTCGTCGTTGCAGGTCAGGCCTGAAAGCCAGTACAGCACCGGTGGATTGTCCGCAGGGGGCAGGAAAATGCTGAACGTCATAGCACAATTCAGCGTGGTGGAGTCGTGCCGCCAGCGCTGCTGTCGACCTTCAAAACAACGATGCTCTTCGAGCAGTTCCATGCAGGGCTCCTTATACGAAAGACTATTCATAAAACGCATAATACAGAGTTTTCATTGACCTGTGAGCAACTTTCACTTTCGCAGGACGGCGAGATGTTGCATCATAAATTTACTTTTCTTTAACAATTGGAGCGATCATGGCGCTGCGTATCGCGCTCAGCGGATTTGTGGTTCTGGTCGTGGCGATGGGGATAGGGCGCTTCGCCTTCACGCCTCAGGTGCCGCTGATGATAGCCGCCGGGCAACTCACGCTCACCAGCGCGGGGCTGGTGGCGGCAATGAACTATCTGGGCTATCTGGTAGGGGCATGGGATGCCATGCGCGCCCATCGCTTCGTTGAAACACGTCTCTGGCTTGGCATCATTGGCGCGGTGGCGCTGACGCTGCTCTCCGCGGCGGCAGAGAATGCCGTCGTTCACGGCCTGCTGCGCTTTGTGATTGGCTGCATGAGCGGCTGGTCGATGGTGCTGATTGCCGCCTGGACCAACGAGCGGCTGGGGCAGCTGGGCAAACCGGGGCTAAGTGCGGCCGTCTTTGCCGGACCCGGGGCAGGCATTGCCCTGAGCGGCCTGCTGGCGGTCTATATTCAGGCGAAAACCTTGTCCGCCGGGGCGGCATGGCAAATCTACGGCGTACTGGCGCTGGTGCTGATTGTGCTGGTGGCGCGCTACCTGCCGCGCGCGGGTCAGCTTCATCGCCCTGGTACCGCGCCTGAGCCGTTGCTGCTGACTGCGGATCTCAGGCGTCTGGTCTGGAGCTACAGCCTGGCAGGATTCGGCTATATCCTCCCGGCGACCTTTTTATCGCAAATGGCGGCGGTGCGTTTTCCCGGCAGCCTGTTTGCCCAGTTTGTCTGGCCGATATTTGGCGCCGCCTCGGTGGTGGGAATTGCGCTCAGTATTGCCCTGCGGCATACATCAAGCGCTAACCGCAGGCTGGCGATAGTTCTCTGGTTACAGGGGATTGGCGTGCTGGCGGCCTGGCTGCTGCCGGGCATAGGCGGCTTGCTGACGGGTGGGCTACTGGTAGGCGGCGGATTCCTCTGCGCCGTGCAGCTCTCTCTTTTGTACGGTCGCGAGCTGGCGCCAGACCATACGCGTTATATGGCGGGACTGCTCACCACCGGGTATGCCATTGGTCAGCTGGTGGGTCCGGTCACGTCGGCACTGTCGACCTGGCTCACGCACCGGCTGGAACCTGCGCTGGGGCTGGCGGGGATCGCGCTGTTCGTTGGCGGAGCGTTAGTCTGGAACCGTCAGGCTGAAAGGCAACAGCAATTGCAATAATTATCGTCGTGAATACTGGATTATGTGCGTCGCCTCACGCACAATGAGCGCACACTTTTGCCACAACGAGGGCAAAAGACGCCACACCTGCAGGAGAAAAGAATGTCATCACTCAGTAAAGAAGCAGCCCTTGTCCATGAAGCGCTGGTTGCGCGCGGTCTTGAAACGCCACTGCGCCCGCCCGTGCAGGAACTGGACAATGATACCCGCAAGCGTCTGATCGCCGGCCATATGACGGAGATCATGCAACTGCTGAATCTCGATCTGAGCGACGACAGCCTGATGGAGACGCCGCACCGCATCGCGAAGATGTACGTCGACGAAATTTTCTCCGGCCTGGATTACGCGAACTTCCCGAAAATCACCGTCATTGAAAATAAGATGAAGGTCGATGAGATGGTGACGGTACGCGATATCACGCTGACCAGCACCTGCGAGCATCACTTTGTGACCATCGATGGTAAAGCGACGGTGGCCTATATTCCAAAAGATACGGTCATTGGCCTGTCCAAGATCAACCGCATCGTGCAGTTCTTTGCCCAGCGTCCGCAGGTGCAGGAACGTCTGACGCAGCAGATCCTGACCGCACTGCAAACTCTGTTGGGTACTAACAACGTGGCGGTGTCGATCGACGCGGTGCACTACTGCGTGAAAGCGCGCGGCGTGCGTGATGCAACCAGCGCAACCACCACCACTTCGCTGGGCGGCCTGTTCAAATCGAGCCAGAACACCCGCCAGGAGTTCCTGCGCGCCGTGCGTCACCACAACTAATCAGACAGGGCAGGGACCATGGAGCGAAACGTCACGCTCGATTTTGTACGCGGCGTCGCCATTCTCGGTATCCTGCTGCTGAATATCAGCGCCTTCGGCCTGCCGAAGGCCGCCTATCTGAATCCTGCGTGGTATGGCGACATCACGCGCAGCGACGCCTGGACGTGGGCAATCCTCGATCTCTTTGCACAGGTTAAATTCCTGACCCTCTTTGCGCTTCTGTTTGGCGCGGGACTTCAGCTTCTCCTCAAACGCGGTACGCGCTGGATCCAGTCGCGTTTAACGCTGCTGGTTATCCTCGGCTTTATTCATGGGCTACTTTTCTGGGACGGCGATATCCTGCTCGCGTATGGTCTGGTGGGCCTGATTTGCTGGCGGCTGATCCGCGACGCGCCCGGTGTGAAAAGCCTGTTTAACACCGGCGTGATGCTCTATGTCATGGGACTGGCCGTGTTATTGCTGCTTGGCATGATTGCCGATGATTCCACCCGTCGTTCATGGGTCCCGGATGCGGCCAACCTGCAATATGAGCAGTTCTGGAAGCTGAAAGGCGGCATGGAAGCGATAGGCAACCGGGCCGATATGCTCGGCGATAACCTGCTGGCGCTGGGCGCGCAATACGGCTGGCAGCTGGCGGGGATGATGCTGATGGGCGCAGCCCTGATGCGCACCGGCTGGCTGAAAGGGGAATTTAGCCTGCGACACTATCGTCGCACGGGAGCAGGGCTGGTGCTGCTCGGCGTGATCATCAACCTCCCGGCGGTGATGATGCAGTGGCATCTTCAATGGGATTACCGCTGGTGTGCGTTCCTGTTGCAGGTGCCGCGCGAACTGAGCGCGCCGTTCCAGACCATTGGCTATGCGGCGTTGATCTATGGCTTCTGGCCCCAGCTTTCTCGCCTGTGGATCGTCAGTGCGGTGGCCTGTGTTGGACGGATGGCGTTAAGCAATTACATTCTGCAAACGCTGATATGCACCACGCTTTTCTACCGATTCGGCCTGTTTATGAAATTCGACCGCCTGACGCTGCTGGCGTTTGTTATTCCGGTCTGGATTGTTAACGTGGTGTTTTCGGTTGTCTGGCTGCGTTTTTTCCGCCAGGGCCCGCTGGAATGGGCATGGCGACGGTTAACCGCCCGTGCTTCGGGCGTGTCATTGCGTAATACATCCAGATAACGATCTGGATCACAATCATTAACAAAACGGATGTAAGCGTTTTCATCTGTGTGAGCTTCTTCACGTAGTCTCCTCTCTCTCGCTGCCAGAATAGCCACCTTGCTAAACACAGGGGGTGTCTGTGAGTTGCTGCAATCCTTTAAAGGGTGGTGAATATGATCACCATTCGTGACGTCGCCCGCCAGGCGGGTGTTTCTGTTGCTACTGTCTCCCGCGTGCTGAACAACAGTGCGCTGGTCAGCCCTGAAACGCGTGAAACCGTAATGAAAGCCGTGACCCAACTGGGATACCGGCCAAACGCCAATGCCCAGGCGCTGGCGACGCAGGTCAGCGATACCATTGGCGTAGTGGTGATGGACGTGTCGGACGCCTTCTTCGGCGCGCTGGTCAAAGCGGTAGACGTCGTTGCCCAGCAGCACCAGAAATATGTGCTGATTGGCAACAGCTATCACGAGGCTGAAAAAGAGCGTTATGCCATTGAGGTACTGATCCGCCAGCGCTGTAACGCCCTGATTGTGCACTCTAAAGCCCTGAGCGATGAAGAGCTGGCCGGGTTTATGGAGCAGATCCCCGGCATGGTGCTGATCAACCGTATCGTCCCCGGCTACGCGCACCGCTGCGTCGGTCTGGATAACATCAGCGGCGCGATGATGGCGACGCGGATGCTCATCAGCAACGGCCATCAGCGCATTGGTTATCTGGCCTCCAGCCACGGTATTGAAGACGACATGATGCGCCGCGAGGGCTGGCAAAACGCCCTGAAAGAGCAGGGCATTGCGCCGCTGGAAAGCTGGGTAGGTACCGGTTCGCCGGACATGCAGGGCGGTGAAGCGGCAATGGTGGAACTGCTGGGGCGTAATCTTCAGCTGACGGCCGTGTTTGCCTATAACGACAGCATGGCGGCAGGTGCGCTTACCGCGCTGAAAGATAATGGCATTGCGGTGCCGCAGCATTTATCGCTGATCGGTTTTGATGATATTCCGATTGCCCGTTACACCGATCCGCAGCTGACAACGGTGCGTTACCCCATTGCGTCGATGGCGAAACTGGCGACAGAGCTGGCGTTACAGGGGGCGGCAGGGCTGTTGGATCCTGACGCAACGCATTGTTTTATGCCGACTTTAGTACGCCGCCATTCGGTCGCTATCCGACAAACTGTGGCTCCGATCACTAACTGATAACATCACGTGATGTAACCGTTTTCAATCTGTGAGTAAATTCACAGTATCTTAACAAGCCGCTGTCTATGATGTCAGCGTTTTAGGGGCTGAAACACAATGTAACGGTGATTATTCACTTTTACCGTTACCAGAATGCCTCAAACAACGAATAAAACGCATTTCTGGAGCGTTACCGAACACGGAAGCTGGACATTTTATAAGTGAACTTCGGCGATCAGTAACGTTTTATTAACATCTGCCCGCCGACCGTTTTTCACAAGAACTACCCTGCATAAAAAAAACCGGAGATACCATGAATAAGAAGGTGTTGACTCTGTCTGCTGTCATGGCAAGCATGCTTTTTGGCGCAGCAGCACACGCAGCGGATACCCGTATTGGCGTGACTATCTATAAATACGACGACAACTTCATGTCCGTTGTGCGTAAAGCAATTGAAAAAGATGCTAAATCAGCGCCAGACGTGCAGCTGCTGATGAATGACTCCCAGAATGACCAGTCCAAACAGAACGATCAGATTGACGTTCTTCTGGCAAAAGGCGTGAAAGCGCTGGCTATTAACCTGGTTGACCCGGCGGCGGCAGGCACGGTGATCGAGAAAGCGCGCGGCCAGAACGTGCCAATTGTCTTCTTCAACAAAGAACCTTCCCGTAAGGCGCTGGACAGCTACGACAAAGCGTATTACGTGGGTACCGACTCCAAAGAGTCCGGGATTATCCAGGGCGATCTGATTGCGAAACACTGGGCGGCGAACCCAAACTGGGATCTGAACAAAGATGGTCAGATTCAGTTCGTTCTGCTGAAAGGCGAACCGGGCCATCCGGATGCTGAAGCACGTACCACCTACGTTATTAAAGAGCTGAACGACAAGGGCATTAAAACCCAGCAGCTGGCGTTAGACACCGCAATGTGGGACACCGCTCAGGCGAAAGATAAGATGGATGCGTGGCTGTCCGGCCCTAACGCCAACAAAATTGAAGTGGTCATCGCCAACAACGATGCAATGGCAATGGGTGCGGTAGAAGCGCTGAAAGCACACAACAAATCCGCCATTCCTGTGTTCGGTGTGGATGCCCTGCCAGAAGCGCTGGCGCTGGTGAAATCTGGCGCAATGGCCGGTACCGTGCTGAACGATGCCAACAACCAGGCGAAAGCCACCTTCGATCTGGCGAAAAACCTGGCCGACGGTAAAGGCGCCGCTGACGGGACTAACTGGAAAATTGACAACAAAATCGTTCGCGTGCCTTACGTGGGCGTAGACCAGTCCAACCTGGCTGAGTTTATCGGTAAATAAGTTATCTGCATTGTCTTCACTGGGCGCAATTCGTTGCGCCCTTTTATAACGCGATATGCGAGGCCAACAAGGTATAATTATGGTCAGCACAACTACTCAGTCGTCCGGTGAATACTTGTTGGAAATGACCGGTGTCAACAAGTCATTCCCCGGTGTTAAGGCGCTCGATAATGTTAATTTAAAAGTTCGTCCTCACTCTATTCATGCACTTATGGGTGAAAACGGGGCGGGTAAATCAACATTATTAAAATGCCTTTTTGGGATCTATCAAAAAGATTCTGGCAGCATTCTTTTTCAGGGAAAAGAGATCGACTTCCATTCAGCGAAAGAAGCGCTGGAGAACGGTATCTCGATGGTACACCAGGAATTAAACCTGGTTCTGCAACGTTCAGTTATGGATAATATGTGGTTGGGTCGTTATCCAACCAAAGGTGTCTTTGTCGATCAGGATAAAATGTATCGCGACACCAAAGCCATTTTTGATGAGCTGGATATTGATATCGACCCGCGCGCACGCGTCGGGACATTATCCGTTTCCCAGATGCAGATGATCGAAATTGCCAAAGCGTTCTCCTATGATGCGAAAATCGTGATCATGGATGAACCGACATCGTCATTAACGGAAAAAGAGGTTAACCACCTTTTTACCATTATTCGTAAGCTGAAAGATCGCGGCTGCGGCATTGTCTATATCTCACATAAAATGGAAGAGATCTTTCAGCTGTGCGATGAAATCACCATCCTGCGCGACGGCCAGTGGATCGCCACCCAGCCGCTGGAAGGGCTGGATATGGACAAGATCATCGCCATGATGGTTGGCCGTTCTCTGAACCAGCGCTTCCCGGATAAAGAAAACAAGCCAGGCGAAGTGATTCTGGAGGTGCGTAACCTGACCTCGCTGCGTCAGCCGTCTATCCGCGATGTCTCTTTCGATCTGCACAAGGGGGAGATCCTTGGCATCGCAGGGCTGGTGGGCGCTAAGCGCACCGATATCGTAGAAACCCTGTTTGGTATCCGTGAGAAAGCCGAAGGCACCATTACGCTGCACGGTAAGAAGATCAACAACCACAACGCCAACGAAGCCATTAATAATGGCTTTGCGCTGGTGACGGAAGAGCGTCGTTCCACCGGTATTTACGCTTATCTGGATATTAACTTTAACTCGTTAATTTCTAATATTCGCAATTATAAAAACAAAGTCGGGCTGCTGGATAATTCCCGCATGAAGAGCGATACCCAGTGGGTGATTGACTCCATGCGCGTGAAAACGCCGGGCCACCGCACGCAAATTGGCTCACTCTCGGGAGGGAACCAGCAGAAAGTCATTATTGGACGCTGGCTATTAACCCAGCCTGAAATTCTGATGCTGGATGAACCTACGCGCGGTATCGACGTGGGTGCAAAATTTGAGATCTACCAGCTGATCGCCGAGCTGGCGAAAAAAGATAAAGGGATCATTATTATTTCTTCCGAAATGCCGGAATTGTTAGGGATCACAGACCGTATTCTGGTTATGAGCAATGGTCTCGTTGCCGGTATTGTTGAAACCAAAACGACAACGCAAAACGAAATTTTGCGTCTTGCGTCTTTGCACCTTTAAGATCAGGGGCTCCTCATGAGTGCGTTAAATAAAAAAAGTTTTCTCACTTATCTGAAAGAAGGCGGTATTTACGTTGTTCTTTTAGTCTTGCTGGCGATTATTATTTTCCAGGACCCTACGTTCTTAAGTCTGCTGAACTTGAGTAACATTCTGACCCAGTCTTCCGTCCGTATTATTATCGCGCTTGGCGTGGCGGGGCTTATCGTTACCCAGGGGACTGACCTTTCGGCAGGGCGCCAGGTGGGTCTGGCGGCGGTCATTGCGGCAACCCTGTTGCAGTCGATGGAAAACGCCAACAAGGTGTTCCCGGAGATGGCGACCATGCCGATTTTCGTGGTGATCCTGATCGTGTGCGCCATCGGCGCGGTAATTGGCCTGATTAACGGCATCATCATTGCTTACCTGAACGTGACGCCATTCATCACCACGCTGGGCACGATGATCATCGTTTATGGTATCAACTCCCTGTACTACGATTTCGTCGGCGCGTCTCCAATCTCTGGCTTCGACAGCGGCTTCTCGACCTTCACGCAGGGGTTTGTTGCGCTGGGCAGCTTCCGTCTCTCCTACATCACCTTCTATGCGCTGATTGCCGTGGCGTTCGTCTGGATCCTGTGGAACAAAACCCGCTTCGGTAAAAACATCTTTGCTATCGGCGGTAACCCGGAAGCGGCGAAAGTCTCCGGGGTCAACGTGGCTCTGAACCTGCTGATGATTTATGCCCTGTCCGGTGTGTTCTACGCCTTCGGCGGGATGCTGGAAGCAGGCCGTATCGGCTCTGCAACCAACAACCTCGGCTTTATGTATGAACTGGATGCGATTGCGGCCTGTGTGGTTGGCGGCGTCTCCTTCAGCGGCGGCGTGGGTACCGTGCTGGGCGTGGTGACCGGTGTGATCATCTTCACCGTAATCAACTACGGCCTGACCTACATCGGCGTGAACCCGTA
Organism: Enterobacter cloacae complex sp. 6730903; assembly: GCF_048283985.1. NCBI lineage: Bacteria > Pseudomonadati > Pseudomonadota > Gammaproteobacteria > Enterobacterales > Enterobacteriaceae > Enterobacter > Enterobacter cloacae complex sp. 6730903. Next base: position 45,897 of record NZ_JBLVXX010000018.1, read on the forward strand.
CTGGCAGTACATCATCAAGGGCGCCATCATCATCTTCGCGGTTGCGCTGGATTCACTGAAGTACGCGCGTAAGAAGTAAGATCTTCAGAATGAAAAGGCCCGCTCACGTAGCGGGCCTTTTTTTGCACGGTGGCGCGACGCTTACCGGACCTACAAAATCGCGATCGTAGGTCGGGTAAGGCGAAGCCGCCACCCGACAAAAGTTATTACTTCTTCTGAATTTCCAGCAACTGCTCTGGCGTTACCGCCGGATAACCCTGCGCATCTTCCGGCACTTCATGCATCGTTGGGATCGGCACCAGCGGGCCTAAAAAGCGCGGTTCACGTTTGAACAGGTACAGGTCAGCCAGCGCGCCAAAACGGGCGCCAAACTCGCGCACGCGCACGCTCAGCATATCCTTTGGCGACGGCACCGCATAACACTGCGCCTGAATGCCCATATGCAGGGCGATAAACAGCGCCCGCTCGCAGTGGAAACGCTGGGTAATGATGATGAAATCATTGGTGTCGAACACCTTGCGGGTACGCACGATGGAATCAAGTGTGCGGAATCCGGCGTAGTCGAGCACGATATCGGCCGGGTCGACGCCTGCGGCAATCAGATCTTTGCGCATCGTCACCGGCTCGTTATAGCTTTGCAGCGCGTTATCGCCGCTCAGCAGCAAATAGTTCACCTTGCCGCTGTTATAGGCGTTCAGCGCGCCCTGAATACGGTACCGGTAATACTGATTTATGACGCCGGTGCGATAATACTTGGCGGTGCCAAGCACCACACCAACCTGACGGTAGGGGAGATCCTGTAGGTCATCAAAAATGTAGGGGGCTGTTTTCCAGCTCATCCAGCGGTCGAGACCCAGCACGATCAACAGCAGTATGCCGACCAGGACAGACAGGCTGTAAAACACGCGCTTTAACATGCAGATGGCTCGTACCGATGATGAAATTTCCCTCAGGCTACTGTACCCGCCTGGTTAGCGCAAGAAACAGCGATTCAACTGAGGGGTTTTTCGTCAGACTGGCGGGCAACGCTGCCCGCCGAACAGATTATGCCAGCAGCACGCGGTCGATGGTTGAACAGCCCAGCGCTTTCAGCGTGGCTGCGGTCGCGTCCCACTGGATCAGCGGCGCATCGGCCTTTTCAGCCAGGATTGCACGCTGAATATCCGGGTAGTCATACCCGTTCAGGCTAAGCAGGTTCAGTGCACCCTGGAGCGGAGGCAGCGTCGGGTTAAATGCGGCGTTCTCTGCATAGCTGCCGGTGAAGATGCGGCCGTCTCGGCACTGAAGGGCGACGCCGCTTGGTGATTTGCTGTATGGCGTGTGGCTTTTATTGGCGGCGGCAATGGCCGCTTCGCTCAGCTCATCCCCTGAGAGCGCATAACCGTGGTCCTGCTCGTCCATCAGCAGGGTTTTGATCTCAAGATCTTTCGGGCCGAAAGCATCCGGCAGGTAATCACCCAGCGTATGCGGTGCGCGTCCCGGCAGGTTGATACGTAGTTCAAGACCGCTGTTCAGCTCATTCATAAACTGGCGGCAGTGGCCGCAAGGGGTATAGTTGACGGTGATGGCGCGCAGGGCTTTTTCGCCGCGCAGCCAGGCGTGACTGATGGCGCTCTGCTCCGCGTGGACGGTTTGCTGCATGGTCGCACCGAGAAACTCCATGTTTCCGCCGAAGTACCAGGTCCCGCTCACGCCGCGCGCAATTGCGCCTACGTTAAAATGGGAAAGGTCAGCGCGGGCGCAGGCAGCCGCCAGGGGCAGCAGGGCGAAAGCCAGCGCGTCTTCGTCCAGCCCCGTTGCCTGTTTAAGGGTCGTGACCTGATCTGCCGTCAGCAGGGCGGGGAAATGCACATCCGCCAGAACCGGAGCCAGGGCTGATTGCAAATTCTCTGCAAGCTGAGAGAAAGCAGCTTGAAAACGTGGATGCATGACGTTGCCTCATCAAGGTTAATGGATCGGTAGTGTACGGAGCCGTACGGCCTTTATATGTGATCCAAGTCTCATTATGTGTGCAACTTATGAAATGAAAATGAAATTTGCGCGACGCATCGCAAATTTTAGCCCATGACTGCCAGAATAATCGGGAAGATAAACGGCGCGACCAGGGAAGTGATAATCCCGCAGATTACCAGCGCCAGCGAGCTGAATGCTCCTTCCTGATAATCGAGTTCCGCGCAGCGTGCGGTGCCCAGCGCGTGCGAGGCGGTACCCATCGCCAGACCGCGTGCCGCTTTGGTCCGAATTTTCATGATATTCAGCAGCGTATGACCAAACACCGCGCCCAGGATACCGACAAAAATCACGCACACGGCGCTAATGGCCGGAATGCCCCCGATGCTGCCGCCCACGGCCATGGCAATCGGCGTGGTGACGGATTTAGGCAGGATAGAGGCGGCGATCTGCGGCGACGCGCCCATCAATAAGGCCACCGAGGTGCCGGTGATCATCGCAACAAGGCTACCCACAAAGCAGATGGTAATGATGGATTTCCAGCGCGCGCGGATCTGATGCAGTTGCTCATATAAAGGAAACGCCAGCGCCACCACGGCAGGCTGCAACAAATCATTGAGGATCTTGCTCCCGGCAAAGTAACGCTCATAAGGAATGCCGGTGAGCAGCAGAAAAGGAATAATCACCACCATGGCGACCAGCAGCGGGTTCAGCAACGGCATTTTGAAACGCACCGCAAGCTTACGCGCAGCAAAGAACACCACCAGGGTTAACGGCAGGGACCACCAGATATTCGCCATCATTTTTTTGTTTTCTCCCCGACGACCTTACGTTCGCCATGCACAATGTGTGAACTCCAGCTGACGACCATGAAAACCACCAGCGTACTGATGGCGCAGGAGACCACAATCGGGCCGAACTGCGCTTTAAGCACATCGTAATACTGCATAACCCCAACGCCGATAGGCACAAAAAGCAGAGCCATATAGCGAATGAGAACGAAGCACCCTGGGTTGACCCATTTCGCGGGCAGCACCTGTAATGCCAGCAGCACAAACAGGATCAGCATGCCGATAATGCTGCCGGGTATCGTAATCGGCAGCAGCGAAGCGATAAAAATACCGGCGTACAGGCAGGCATAAATCAGGACGAAGGCGCGAAGGTATTGCCAGATAGTATTCAGTGATTTGCTCATGGTGAAAGTCCTTGCTGAGACGTATTCATCATACAATTAAACCTGAAAATGTGCCACGGATCACATCATGAATTTTGGGCATACCAGACATTCCGCAATGGAACGCCGGGCTTTCAACATACATAGAGAGCAGCTACTATAGCGCGTCTTTTTTCACAGGTACTCAGAATGCGTGTTTTACTGGCCCCGATGGAAGGCGTGCTCGACTCTCTCGTGCGCGAGCTGCTTACCGAGGTAAACGATTACGATCTCTGCGTGACGGAGTTTCTGCGCGTGGTCGATATGTTGCTGCCAGAAAAATCATTTTATCGTCTCTGCCCGGAACTGCATCGTCAGAGCCGCACGCCGTCCGGTACGCTGGTGCGTGTCCAGCTGCTCGGCCAATATCCTGAGTGGCTGGCTGAAAACGCCGCCCGCGCGGTAGCGCTTGGCTCGTACGGCGTCGATCTTAACTGCGGCTGTCCTTCAAAGCTGGTCAACGGCAGCGGCGGGGGGGCGACGCTACTTAAAGATCCGGAGCTGATTTATCGCGGCGCAAAGGCCATGCGTGAGGCGGTGCCATCGCACCTGCCGGTAACGGTCAAAGTGCGTCTGGGATGGGACAGCGACGATAAGCAGTTTGAAATTGCTGACGCGGTGCAGCAGGCGGGCGCCACCGAGCTGGTGGTGCACGGGCGAACCAAAGAGGATGGTTATAAAGCCGAGCGCATTAACTGGCAGGCGATTGGCGAGATCCGCAAACGGCTTACGATCCCGGTGATTGCCAACGGCGAAATCTGGGATTACGAGAGCGCACAGGCCTGCCTCAAAGAGACCGGCTGTAATGCCGTGATGATTGGCCGCGGTGCGCTGAACGTGCCGAACCTCAGCCGGGTGGTGAAATATAATGAGCCGCGGATGCCGTGGGCGGATGTGGTGAAACTACTGCAAAAATACACGCGGCTGGAAAAGCAGGGCGATACCGGCTTGTATCACGTCGCACGCATTAAACAGTGGCTGAGTTATTTGCGTAAAGAGTACGACGACGCGCTGGGATTATTTCAGGAGATCCGTACGTTACAGACGTCTGCGGATATTGCCCGGGTGATCCAGTCGAAGTCCTGAGCGAAGTGTAAAGCGTTTGCCCGGCGCGGAGCCGGGCAACAGAATCAGAAAATCATTTTGAATACGCCGGTTACCACCAGCAGCCCTATCAGAAATATAATCAAAATAACCCACAATAATATTTTCATTCGCCTCTCCTGCGTATGTCTGTCGAAGTAAGTGTAGCAGTCAATTTATAATTAGCATGAATACATGAATTTAAATCATTTTCTTGGGGAATAAATTTCCGGATATGAAAATGTATAACAATATGCGGATTGCCACGCGTTACTAAAAAATGGAACGTCAGTAAGCGTAAGTTGCGCCTTTATTTTTTTGAGTTCATGGCGTAATGAAACGTTCTCTTACTTTATCTCTGAGTGCTCCTCTTATTTTTATGCTGGCCGCCTGCGCGCCGGAGCATGCCACGGTGTCTCCAGTGAAAACGCAAGCCGCCGCCGCCGCTGTAAATACCCAACTGCGTCATGCCGACTGGCCAAAAAGCGAATGGTGGAAAGACTTTAACGACCCCCAGCTCAACGCGCTGATCGCTAAAGCGCTGGCGGATGCGCCAGATATGCAAATTGCCCGTCAGCGTATCACCCTGGCGGAAGCACAGGCGAAAGCCGCTGTCGCGGCTGAAGGTCCACAGCTTGATTTTTCCGCAGATGTTGAACGGCAAAAGATGTCGGCAGAGGGGCTGATGGGGCCATTCGCCCTGACCGACCCGGCGGCGGGGACCACCGGCCCCTGGTACACCAACGGCACCTTTGGTCTGACGGCGGGTTGGGATCTGGATTTATGGGGTAAAAACCGTGCCCAAATTGAGGCCCGCATCGGTAAGGTGAATGCGCAAAAAGCGGAGCTGGAGCAGACCCGCCAGCTGCTCGCCAGCAGCGTCGCGCGGCTGTACTGGGACTGGCAGACCGAGGCCGCGGTGGGTGACGTGCTCGCGCAAATCAAACGGGAGCAGGAAAATATCATCGGTGCCGATCGTGAACTTTATCAGCACGGCATTACCTCCTCGGTGGAAGGCGTTGAAACAGATATCAATGCCAGCAAAACCGATGAACAGCTCGCTGACGTGCACGGCAAAATGAAGGCCATTGAGGCGCGTCTGAATGCGTTGACTAATACCCCTTCAGTCACGCTCGCCCGGCATGCCTTACCTGACGCAGAGGCATCGCTGCCGTCAACGCTCGGTTATGAACTGCTGGCTCGTCGCCCGGATTTGCAGGAGGCGCACTGGTATATCGAAGCATCCATGAGCGAAGTGGATGCCGCCAGAGCCGCGTTCTACCCTGACATCAACTTGATGGCGTTCTTGCAGCAGGATGCATTGCACCTGAGCGACCTGTTCCGCTCATCTGCGCAGCAAATGGGCGTAACCGCCGGGCTGACGCTGCCAATTTTTGACAGCGGTCGGTTGAATGCGAACCTGGATATCACCCAGGCGCAAAACAACCTCTCCGTGGCGAACTACAACAAGGCTGTAGTAGATGCCGTAAACCAGGTTGCCCGGACAGCCAGCGAAGTGGAAACGCTGACCGCCAAAAATCAACACCAGCAGCAGATCGAAAAAGATGCGGCGCGCGTCGTTGCGCTGGCACAGGCGCGCTTCAGCGCGGGGATCATTGCCGGCTCCCGGGTAAGTGAAGCAAAAATTCCGGCGCTCAAAGAGCGTATTGCCGGGTTGATGCTGAAAGGTCAGTACGTGGATGCCACGCTCCAGCTCACCTCCGCGCTCGGTGGTGGATATCATCACGGCTAACATTGCGCATTATCTATACTTACCTCTTTGCAGATTTTCAGGAGGTGAGTATGACGCGAGTCGCAATTGTTACCGCATCGGATTCAGGAATTGGCAAAACGACGGCCCTGATGCTGGCCGAGCGCGGGTTTGATATCGGGGTGACCTGGCATTCAGATGAGGAAGGGGCGCTGGCAACCTGCCGTGAAATTGAAGCGCGCGGGCAGCGTGCCGAGGCCATTCAACTCAACTTAAGCAATTTGCCGGAAGGCGCAAAGGCCATTGAAACCCTGATTACGCGTTTCGGGCGGCTGGATGTGCTGGTTAACAATGCCGGGGCGATGAATAAAGCGCCATTTCTGGACCTGTCGTTTGACGACTGGCGGCACATATTCACCGTTGACGTGGACGGCGCGTTTCTCTGCTCGCAAATCGCGGCGCGTCAGATGGTGAAGCAGGGGGAAGGGGGGCGAATCGTGAACATCACCTCGGTGCATGAACATACGCCATTGCCGGACGCCAGCGCCTATACGGCGGCCAAACATGCGCTGGGCGGGTTAACAAAGTCGATGGCGCTGGAACTGGTTAAACATAAGATTCTGGTGAACGCCGTTGCGCCTGGTGCGATCGCCACGCCGATGAATGATATGGACGACAGCGAAGTGAAAGAAGGCTCAATGCCGGAAATCCCGCTGGCACGGCCAGGGCATACCAAAGAAATTGCCAGCCTGGTGGCGTGGCTGTGTGACAGCGACGCCAGCTACACCACCGGGCAGTCGTTTATCGTCGACGGCGGTTTTATGCTGGCGAATCCGCAATTTAAGCCGGAAGGGTAGATACCCTTCTCCCTGTGGGGTAGGGTGAGGGCAGCAGGCCGCACTCACTCTTCATCCCGCCGCTTTTCACGATGCTTGAGCCACAGCCGGACCCCAATCACCACCGCAACAACCAGGATCAACCAGGCCCAGTGTTTAAGATGCTGATCGAGGTTATGCAGCCACGGGCCTATCACTTCGCCACCCACGTAGCCAAGCGTGGTGAAAATCAGCGCCCAGGCAATCGCCCCGAGAATGTTCAGCGGCAGGAAGATTTTCGGCGGTAAGCGGCTCGCGCCAATCAGTATTGGCCCGATGATGCGAAAGCCGTACATAAAGCGGGTGCCAATCACAAACAGCCACGGACGTCGCTGGATAAGCCGCTGAGCACGGCGAATTTTCTTTTGATGCCTGGCAAAACGTTGCAAAAGGGTCGGGCCAAAGCGCAACCCCAGGAAGTAGAGCAGCTGATCGCCAATCATACCGCCCAACGCGACGGCGGCGACCACCAGCGAGAATTTCAGCAATCCCTGGTGTGCGGCCACCCCGCCCAGCAGCGTGATGGTTTCGCCTTCCGCCACGCTGCCGATCACCAGCGCGGCGTATCCATATTGTTCAATAAGACCGTTGATATCCATGACGTAAACGTCGTCTCCCTTACTGTGCCTGCGTTAATCATATACCCCATCCATTAACCGCGCGGCAATCAACGGAAATTTCCCACTGTACATAAAATAATCTAAAGCCTGCATTATACTTAAGCTATCGCTGACGGGCCGACAACAAGGGGGCGTTATGAACCATGTCTGGGGACTTTTCTCCCATCCCGATCGTGAAATGCAGGTGATCCGTAACGAGAACGAAACGGTCGCGCATCACTATACCCACCATGTCCTGCTGATGGCAGCGGTGCCGGTGGTCTGCGCGTTTATTGGTACGACGCAAATAGGCTGGAACTTTGGTGACGGCACCGTGGTTCAGCTTTCCTGGTTTACCGGGCTGTACCTGGCCATTCTGTTTTATGGCCTGATGCTGGCCGGGGTGGCGGTGATGGGGCGGGTCATCCACTGGATGGCGCGCAACTATCCGCAGCGCCCGTCGCTGGCACACTGTATGGTCTTCGCCGGATACGTCGCGACCCCGCTGTTTTTAAGCGGTATTGTCGCGCTCTATCCACTGGTCTGGCTGTGCGCGCTGATCGGTACGGTTGCCCTCTTTTACACCGGTTATCTGCTGTATGTAGGGGTGCCAACCTTCCTCAATATCAATAAAGAAGAGGGCCTGAGCTTCTCCAGCTCTACGCTTGCCATCGGCGTGCTGGTCCTTGAGGCGCTACTGGCCCTGACAGTTATTCTTTGGGGTTATGGATACCGTCTCTTCTAAGCTCCCTGCATTGCTGGCGTAAATGCCAGCAATGCAGCATCTGGTTATGATTCTCCGCTGGCGACAACGCACGGTGACCGCTATGATGCCGAAGCCAGCCTGTGTTTATCCGTCGACACAGGCGGTGTACGTCATAACGTGCGTGAATCATTATCAGAAGTCTCATCATGCTGAAATTTCGAGTGTCACTCCTTAGTCTAGCGCTGCTGTTGGGCGTCTCCGCTACCGCGCCAGCCATCGCCAAAACGACCGCAGTCGCCACCGCTGCTGCGCAACCCCAGATTGCGTCCGGCAGCGCGATGATCGTAGACCTGAATACCAACAAGGTGATCTACGCCAGTCACCCGGATCTGGTGCGCCCGATCGCTTCCATAACCAAAGTCATGACCGCGATGGTGGTGCTTGATGCACGACTGCCGCTGGATGAAAAGCTGAAGGTGGATATCAGCCACACGCCAGAGATGAAAGGGATCTACTCTCGCGTGCGTCTGAACAGTGAAATCAGCCGTAAAAATATGCTGCTGCTGGCGCTGATGTCCTCTGAGAACCGCGCGGCGGCAAGCCTTGCTCACCATTATCCTGGTGGTTACGACGCGTTTATCCGCGCGATGAACGCCAAAGCCAAAGCGCTGGGGATGAAAAATACCCATTTCGTGGAGCCAACCGGTCTGTCGATCCATAACGTCTCGACGGCGCGTGATTTAACAAAGCTGCTGATCGCCAGTAAGCAATACCCGCTGATCGGTCAGCTCAGCACCACGCGTGAGGAGATGGCGACATTCTCGAACCCGGCGTATACGCTGCCGTTCCGCAACACTAACCATCTGGTGTATCGCGATAACTGGAATATTCAGTTAACCAAGACCGGATTCACCAATGCGGCAGGGCACTGCCTGGTGATGCGCACCGTGTTTAACGGTAAGCCAGTAGCGCTGGTGGTGATGGATGCCTTCGGCAAATATACCCACTTTGCGGATGCCAGCCGCCTGCGTACCTGGATTGAAACCGGGAAAGTACAGCCGGTGCCGGCTTCAGCGCTGGCGTATAAAAAGCAGAAAGCGGAACAGATGGCGACGGCGCAGAACGATTAGGAAAAAGCAAAACGGTAACGCATGTTACCGTTTTTTATGTTTTCTCCCTCTCCCTGTGGGAGAGGGCCGGGGTGAGGGCACCAGACCGCACTGCGTTTACTCAGGCAGCGTCCAGTCCCCGTCGTTGAGCGGACGCTGCATAATTACCGTGTCCCGCCAGTCGCCTTTCTTATATCCCACACTTCTGAGCTGACCCACCATCTCGAAACCGTGCTTTTTATGCAGCCGTAACGACCCGGGATTATTTTGCCCGTCACCAACCACGGCAATCATCTGCCGCCAGGGTCCTTGTTCACAACGGGCGATCAGTGCCTGGAGTAAGGCCGAGCCAAACCCGCGCCCGGTAGTGCTGGCATCCACATAGATGGATTCCTCAAGGGTGTACCGGTAGGCCTGGCGTGGACGATAAAACGTGGCGTAGCAGTAGCCGACAACAATGCCGCGATACAGCGCAACCAGCCACGGTAAACCGCTGTCGGTCACGCTCTTCATCCGCTGACGCATCTCATCGACGGTGGGAGGAACTTCCTCGAAGGACGCACGGCCATGAAGCACATGCCAGGCGTATATCGCCGAGATGGCATGCGCATCGTCAGGAAGGGCGTCGCGCACCTCGATTTCAGTTTCGGGGAAAGTTTCTACAGCCGACATGTTCTGCCCGCTCCTTGTTTGGAAAGCCAGAGAAACGTTTCTCTGGCAACAGGCAGATACTCTAGTACGTTTGAGGAGAGCTTAACAATCTCTTAAATTTGGCTATATGAGTTCATCAGAGGCTTGCGTATTGTGCTCCTCTGTTTCGGCACTCTCTTTCCAGTATTTCTTCCGCGTTGTCTTACCAATGCCGGGGTTCATACTGTTTGTAGGGTCATTTTTGCGATAAAACTGTTTAAGCGTCTCCGGCGCTTTATACAGGTGTCCCACGTTGTGCTCGGCAGGATATTGCGCGCCACGCTCGTGCAGCAGCGCCAGCATCTGTTCTTTCAGCGCGTGTGCATCAACCCCTTTTTTGACGATGTAATCCTGGTGGAAGACATAGCACATAAAGTGGCCGTAATAGAGCTTATGCACCAGCTTGCTGTCGATCTCCGGCGGCAGATGTTCGAACCACTCGGTATCGTTGCGACGCAGGGCGATATCCAGCGCCAGAATATCCTCCACCTCTTCGGAATGCACCGCCTGATAACGGATAGCAGCACCCGCCGCGGCGAAGCGGTGCAGGAAGGCTTTGCTGCCTTCTTCCGGCGTACAGGCAAAGAAATCCCCGTCGGCGGTTTTGAAGAATTCGGTGAGCCAGCTCTGCGCTTCGGCAATGCCGTCCCCGGCCATTTTCAGCAGCAGGTGGTGCTCATACTTGTCGCGCCAGGTCTTCATCCGCTCCGGTAAATGTGCCGGGAAGACGTTGCCCAGCTTCTGCATAAAGCGGTCGGTGAAGTGCGGTTTGAACAGCGATACTTTCTCCAGCATCGCGTCGGTGCGGCCCTTCATGGTGAAGAAGAACGGCATTTTGTCGGTGCCGAGCTTGTCGATCATCAGGAAGGTATCTTTGCCGTAGCGCTCGGCGATGTCGTAAATGTCCCGGTGCATATACTCGCCCGCCACCGGCAGGTGAGTGAATTCGGCCAGAATATGACGACGGATCTCCGTCAGCACCTCCGGCTGATTAGTGCCGATGTAAAACACCTGCTGCTTTTTCTCTGCCGGGAAGGTATCGAGGCGTACCGCAAAAACGGCCAGCTTGCCCGCGCAGCCGGAGGATTCAAACAGGCGATCCGGATCGGCGTTATAGCGCGCCGGCGTATCGGCATTGATATCGCGCACGCGGGTGATGTAATCGTGGTCATGCGCGTGACGGCCATCGTGCTGAACGTCTTCGTCCTTCACGCGGTCATCGTCAAGTTTGCTGAGGATCTGCTCTGGCGTTACGCCCAGATCGATCCCCAGATGGTTAACCAGCGTCAGCTTGCCGTTTTCATCGATACGGGCGAACAGCGACATTTCCGTGTAAGCCGGGCCGCGCTGCACCAGCGAGCCGCCGGAGTTATTGCAGATCCCACCGATCACCGAGGCGCCAATGCACGATGAGCCGATCACCGAGTGCGGTTCGCGTCCCAGAGGCTTAAGCGCCTTTTCCAGCGAGTAAAGCGTGGTGCCGGGGAAGGCGAGTACCTGCTCGCCCTTGTCCAGCAGGTGCAGTTTGTCGAGGCGCAGGGTGCTGATAATCACGATGTCACGATCGTAATCGTTGCCGTTCGGCGTGGAGCCTTCGGTCAGGCCGGTATTCGCAGCCTGCATTAAAATAATCTTGTCTGCCGCAACGCAGGCGCTGAGCACGCGCCACAGTTCGAGCAACGTACCGGGGAAGACCACCGCCAGCGCGTCGCCCTGGCCGGAGCGAAAGCCCTTACGGTAGCGGGCGGTTTTGGCCGGGTCGGTAAGCAGGTGAGAGTGACCAACCAGGCGCGACAGTTCGTTAATAAATGTAGTGTTATCGTCAGTTCGAACAGAAGACATCTTCCACTCCTTGTGGTGGGGCAAATTTCTCGCTGTAAAGCATAGCGCGATTAGCCGTTGAGCGGTCGGGTATTCATGAGAAAAATCAGAGAATAACCCTGCAAGGTTTTCAGGCTTTGTGGCACACTGCGCTTTTCGCACGGTCTGGCCGGGTGCTTCCCGCGGTTATTGATGAGAGAGAATAACAACATGAAATGGCTATGTTCTGTAGGTGTCGCCGTCAGCCTGGCGCTGCAACCTGCGCTGGCAGAGGATTTGTTTGGTAATCACCCGCTCACGCCCGAAGCCCGCGACGCCTTTGTCACGGATTTACTCAAAAAGATGACGGTCGATGAGAAAATCGGCCAGCTGCGCCTGATCAGCGTCGGCCCGGATAACCCGAAAGAAGCCATTCGCGAGATGATCAAAGACGGGCAGGTAGGGGCCATCTTTAACACCGTCACCCGCCAGGATATCCGCAAGATGCAGGATCAGGTGATGGAACTGAGCCGCCTGAAAATCCCGCTGTTCTTCGCTTATGACGTGGTGCACGGCCAGCGTACCGTCTTCCCGATTAGCCTCGGCTTAGCCTCCTCTTTTAATCTTGATGCGGTGAAAACCGTCGGGCGCGTATCGGCATATGAAGCCGCAGACGACGGCCTGAACATGACCTGGGCGCCGATGGTTGACGTCTCCCGCGATCCGCGCTGGGGCCGCGCTTCGGAGGGCTTCGGGGAAGACACGTATTTAACCGCCACGATGGGCAAAACCATGGTGGAAGCGATGCAGGGCAAAAGTCCGGCAGATCGTTACTCGGTGATGACCAGCGTCAAGCACTTCGCCGCCTACGGCGCGGTGGAGGGTGGTAAAGAGTACAACACCGTCGACATGAGCCCACAGCGCCTGTTTAACGACTACATGCCGCCATACAAGGCAGGGCTGGATGCGGGCAGCGGGGCGGTGATGGTAGCGCTGAACTCTCTCAACGGCACGCCCGCCACCTCCGATTCGTGGCTGCTGAAAGACGTGTTGCGCGACCAGTGGGGCTTCAAGGGCATCACCGTGTCTGACCATGGCGCGATTAAAGAGCTGATCAAACACGGCACGGCGTCTGACCCGGAAGATGCGGTACGCGTGGCGCTCAAGTCCGGCATCAACATGAGCATGAGCGATGAGTACTACAGCAAATACCTGCCGGGGCTGGTGAAGAGCGGCAAAGTGACGATGGCAGAGCTGGACGACGCCGCCCGCCACGTGCTGAACGTGAAATATGACATGGGGCTGTTTAACGATCCGTACAGCCATCTGGGGCCGAAGGATTCAGACCCGGCGGACACCAACGCCGAAAGCCGTCTGCACCGTAAAGAAGCCCGGGAAGTAGCGCGCGAAAGCCTGGTACTGCTGAAAAACCGTCTCGACACGCTGCCGCTGAAGAAATCCGGCACCATTGCCGTGGTCGGTCCGCTGGCCGACAGCAAGCGTGACGTCATGGGCAGCTGGTCCGCCGCAGGCGTGGCGGATCAATCCGTTACGGTGCTGACCGGCATTAAGAGCGCCGTGGGTGATAATGCAAAAGTGGTTTACGCCAAAGGCGCGAACGTCACCGACGATAAAGACATCGTGACCTTCCTCAACCAGTACGAGGAAGCGGTGAAGGTGGATCCGCGCACGCCGAAAGAGATGATCGACGAAGCGGTTAACGCCGCGAAGCAGTCCGACGTGGTGGTCGCGGTGGTGGGTGAAGCGCAGGGGATGGCGCACGAAGCCTCCAGCCGGACCGATATTACCATTCCGCAGAGCCAGCGCGATCTGATCGCGGCCCTGAAAGCCACCGGCAAGCCGCTGGTGCTGGTGCTGATGAACGGGCGTCCGCTGGCGCTGGTGAAAGAAGATCAGCAGGCTGACGCCATTCTGGAAACCTGGTTCGCCGGTACCGAAGGCGGTAATGCCATTGCCGACGTGCTGTTTGGCGATTACAACCCGTCCGGCAAGCTGCCGATGTCCTTCCCGCGCTCCGTCGGGCAGATCCCGGTTTACTACAGCCACCTGAACACCGGTCGCCCGTACAACGCCGACAAGCCGAACAAGTACACGTCCCGTTACTTCGACGAAGCTAACGGCCCGCTCTATCCGTTTGGCTATGGCCTGAGCTACACCACCTTCAAGGTGTCTGACGTCAAAATGTCGGCGCCGACCCTGAAGCGTGACGGCAAAGTGACCGCCAGCGTGGAGGTGACCAACAGCGGGAAACGCGAAGGCGCGACGGTGATCCAGATGTACGTTCAGGACGTCACGGCCTCCATGAGCCGTCCGGTGAAACAGCTGCGCGGCTTCGAGAAGGTCAACCTGAAACCGGGCGAAACCAGAACGGTCAGCTTCCCGATTGACGTGAATGCGCTGAAGTTCTGGAATCAGCAGATGAAATACGATGCCGAGCCTGGCAAATTCAACGTCTTCATCGGCGTGGATTCCGCCCGCGTGAACAAAGCCGAATTCGAACTGCAATAATCTTACCTTCCTCCCCATCCCCCGCCTGGCGGGGGATGCCTCTCATCTTGTACGAAAAACGGTTAAATTCGCTGTTTTAAGCTACGCTTTTCTCTCAAGCCTATGAAAAAGGCCACAAAATAATGAGGAAAGCAGAATGACGATGATTAAGGGGATAACAGGATCGGCGGTGCTTCTGGCGGCGCTGAGCATGCCGCTACAGGCCGCAGAGCCGGTTAAGGTGGGTTCCAAAATTGATACCGAGGGCGCGTTGCTCGGCAATATCATTTTGCAGGTACTCGAAAGCCACGGCGTGAAAACGGTCAATAAAGTACAGCTTGGCACCACACCTGTCGTGCGCGGTGCCATCACCTCCGGCGAGCTGGATATCTACCCGGAATACACCGGCAACGGGGCCTTCTTCTTCAAGGATGAAAACGATCCGGCCTGGAAAAATGCCAAAGCCGGGTACGAAAAAGTCAAAAAGCTGGACGCGGAAAAAAATAAGCTGGTCTGGCTTACCCCGGCACCGGCCAACAACACCTGGACCATCGCGGTGCGTAAAGATATCGCCGAGAAAGGCAAGCTCACCTCGCTTGACGATCTCAGCCGCTACCTGAAAGAGAAGGGCGAGTTTAAGCTCGCGGCCTCGGCAGAGTTTATCGAGCGCGCTGACGCCCTGCCAGCGTTTGAAAAAGCCTATGATTTCAAGCTCGATCAGGCACAACTGCTCTCTCTGGCGGGCGGCGACACGGCGGTGACCATCAAGGCGGCGGCGCAGCAAACCTCCGGCGTCAACGCGGCGATGGCCTACGGCACCGACGGCCCGGTCGCTGCGCTTGGCCTGCAAACCCTGACCGACCCAAAAGGCGTTCAGCCGATTTACGCCCCAACCCCGGTCGTGCGCGAGGCGGTGCTGAAAGCCTACCCGGATATTGCGGAATGGCTCAAACCGGTGTTTGAAAAACTGGATGCGAAAACGCTGCAACAGCTGAATGCCAGCATTGCCGTTGAGGGGCTGGATGCCAAAAAGGTGGCTGCCGACTTCCTGAAACAACAAGGGCTTGTGAAGTAACGGGACAAGGCTGTGCCAATAAAATGCCATAACCGCGTCCTGCTGCTGTTGGCCTGTGTGGCCATTGCGGCGGTCGCGTTACCCTTTGTGAATGTCGCGCCAAACCGTCTGGTGTCGGGCGAACCGCGCGCGCTCTGGCAGATCTGGTCATTTACGCCACTGCTTCTGGGCGCGGCGCTGGCGAGTACTGTTGCCTTAGCCTTCTGGCCGGGGCGTACCGCCCTGTGGCTGACGCTTCTGCTCAGCGAAGCGCTGTTTATCGTGCTGTTCTGGAGCGCGGGACAGGCGGCAACGCAGATGGCCTCGGTTGAAAGCCCGCTGGCGCGCACGTCGATTGGCAGCGGGCTGTGGCTGTGGCTGGCACTTTGTCTGCTGGTCTGTAGCGATGCCATTCGCCGTCTCACGCCGCTACCCGTCTGGCGCTGGCTGCTGAACGCGCAATTCTGGGTTATCCCTCTGCTGATCCTCTTCAGTGGCGATCTGAATCAACTCTCGCTGTTAAAAGAGTACGTCAACCGCCAGGAGGTGTTTGACAACGCGCTGGCGCAACATCTGACGATCCTGTTTGGGACGCTGATCCCGGCGCTGCTGCTGGGCGTGCCGCTGGGCATCGGGTGCTACCGGCATCCCAGCCGCCAGGGCGCCGTCTTTACCGTGCTCAACGTTATTCAGACCATCCCCTCCGTTGCCCTGTTTGGCCTGCTGATTGCCCCCCTCGCCGGTCTGGTGAAATCCTTCCCTGCGTTGGCCGCGGCAGGCATTGCCGGAACCGGGCTGACGCCTGCCCTTATCGCCCTTGTGCTGTATGCGCTGCTGCCGCTGGTGCGCGGCGTGGTGGCGGGGTTAAGCCAGGTTCCGCCCGACGTGCTGGAAAGCGCCCATGCGATGGGGATGAGCGCGCGCCAGTGTTTCTGGAAAATACAGCTGCCGCTTGCGCTTCCGCTGCTGGTTCGCAGCCTGCGGGTGGTGACGGTGCAAACCGTGGGGATGGCGGTGATTGCCGCGCTGATTGGGGCGGGCGGCTTTGGGGCACTGGTGTTCCAGGGGCTGCTGAGCAGCGCGCTGGATCTGGTGCTGCTGGGCGTTGTGCCCACGATTGCGCTGGCGGTCGTACTGGATGCATTGTTTGCCCTGTGGCTCGCGCTGCTCAGGAGAAGAGCCAATGATTGAATTTCATGATGTGAGTAAAACCTTTGCGGGCCGTCCGGCGGCAAGCCACCTCAATCTGCATTTTGCCGAGGGGGCGTTCTCGGTATTGATCGGGACGTCGGGGTCGGGAAAATCGACGACGCTGAAGATGATCAATCGGCTGGTGGAACATGACAGCGGGACGATTCGCTTTGCCGGAGAGGAGATCCGCAGCCTGCCGGTGCTGGAGCTGCGGCGGCGTATGGGTTACGCCATTCAGTCCATCGGCCTGTTTCCCCACTGGACGGTGGCGCAGAACATTGCCACCGTGCTACAGCTGGAAAAATGGTCCCGGGGGAAGATCAATGAGCGTGTCGACGAGCTGATGGCGCTGCTGGGCCTGGACGCGTCGCTTCGCGACCGCTATCCGCACCAGCTTTCCGGCGGACAACAGCAGCGGGTTGGGGTGGCGCGCGCGCTGGCCGCTAACCCGCAGGTGCTGCTGATGGATGAGCCCTTCGGCGCGCTGGATCCGGTCACCCGCGGCGCACTTCAGGCGGAGATGAGCCGTATCCACCGTATTCTTGGGCGCACCATCGTGCTGGTGACCCATGATATCGACGAAGCGCTGCGGCTGGCCGACCGTCTGGTACTGATGGATCACGGCGAAGTCGTCCAGCAGGGAACGCCGCTTGAGCTGTTAACCTCGCCGGCAAACGATTTTGTGCGTGAATTTTTTGGCCGCAGCGAGCTGGGCGTCAGGCTGCTCTCGCTGCGTACCGTCAGGGACTATCTGCGTCCGCAGGATGCGCAAATCGGTGGTGAACCGCTGCACGATGGGATGAGCCTGCGCGATGCCCTGTCGGCGTTTGTCGCCCGGCAGTGCGAGGTATTACCCGTTGCGGACGGGCAGGGGACGCCATGCGGGACGATCCATTTTCGCGATCTGCTGGCGGGGGAGGTGACGCGTGAAGTGGGTCCGTGATCCGTTACTCTGGCTGACAGGGCTGTTTATCGCCTTACTCTACCTGATGCCGCACAGCGCGGCGCTGTTTAATGCGCTTATTCCCGGGCTGCCGCGCCCGGTGTACCAGCAGGAGAGCTTTGTTAATCTCACCCTGGCGCACTTCTGGCTGGTGGCGGTGTCAAGCGTGATTGCCATCGTGCTGGGCACAGGCGCCGGTATTGCGGTGACGCGGCCTGCGGGCAGGGAGTTCCGTCCGCTGGTGGAGACCATCGCCGCAACGGGGCAGACCTTCCCGCCGGTGGCCGTGCTGGCGATTGCCGTGCCGGCGATCGGTTTTGGGCAGGAGCCTGCCATCATTGCGCTGATTTTGTACGGCGTGTTGCCCATTCTGCAAGGGACGCTGGCGGGGATTGCGGCGGTGCCTGCATCGGTGCTGAGCGTAGCGGAAGGGATGGGGATGAGCGCCTGGCAGCGGCTGGTGAAGGTCGAACTGCCGCTGGCCGCACCGGTGATTATCGCTGGCGTGCGAACGTCCGTGATTATCAACATTGGTACGGCAACCATCGCCTCGACGGTCGGAGCCAATACGCTGGGAACGCCGATCATTATCGGGTTAAGCGGGTTTAATACGGCTTACATTATTCAGGGAGCGGTTCTGGTTGCGCTGGCGGCGATTGTGGTGGATCGCCTGTTTGAACGCCTGGCCGGATACCTCAGCCAACACCGCCGCGAACAATAAATGAATAACCTGCAAGCATAACGCCACCGATACCGCTGATGGCCATCAGTGCAAAAAGGGTAATTACGGCCAGTTTCGTTGCCTTCATCATGTGCTCCTGTTGTTAACGGAACAATTATACGGTGAAGCGCAGCTGTTAATGAACCATTAAATGCCGTTACGACGCATTTGGCCCCAGCGAGTAAACGGGATAACCATGTTCGCGCCATTCCGTCAGGAGCTGCTGCTGGGAAGCGGAGGGGACTTCGCCGCACCAGACCAGCAGCGTCTGTCCCTCAAACAGTTCCGGCCTGAGCTGGGCCAGGGAGTGGGCAAGCACGTCAACGCGCCAGCCCTGCTGGGTGGCAATCCAGGCTTCGAGCCACAGCCGGGTGGTATCGTGTACGTTCCAGCCGATCACCAGCGCATCTTTGCTGTTTTTATTCCGCGCTGAGGCAAGACAGACGGAAATATAGTTAATCAGCACGCCATCAAGCATGCTGAGCAGCGCCTGTAGGGTGGTTTGCTGACACTGAAGCCGACGCCGTAGGGGAATAAAAAGATGGGTGATCAGGGTTTGCGCCGGGTAGTCTCGACCCTGTTCTTTGATCCAGCCGCGCAGACGCTGCAAATTGCCACTCTGCAACAGCCTCAGCAGCGTTTCCTGCTGTTCGCGCCAGAGAAGCTGCGTATCGGGATCGTCCTGGCTCAGAAGCGATTTTACCTTGCCGACCTGTACGCCGTTGTCGATCCAGCTTTTGATCTCGCGGATCCGGTCAATATCCGCATCGTTAAACAGGCGGTGCCCGCCGTCCGTTCTTTGCGGCTTAAGCAATCCATACCGTCGCTGCCACGCCCGTAGCGTAACGGGATTGATATCACACAGGAGTGCCACTTCACCTATTGTGTAAAGCGCCATTTTCGCCCCCAGGCTTGCGCGTCCCCAGCTTAACTGTAGACCCACTTTGCGGAACCAGGAAGATTTGATTCTTTTTTGTACAAATTATACGAAAGACAGGTTATCTCCGGCAAAAGGTGTGATGACGGACACGATTTATCGCTTTTTTGGCACGTTTCAAAGAAAGTTCATCGCCACCAGTGTATGTTACGCGTTTTTAGAATGTGCGGTTTGTGAGTATGTACGAGTTTAATCTGGTGCTGCTGTTGCTTCAGCAGATGTGCGTGTTCCTTGTCATCGCCTGGTTGATGAGCAAAACTCGCCTGTTTATTCCGCTGATGCAGGTCACCGTCCGTCTGCCGCACAAATTCCTCTGCTACGTCGTATTTTCCATATTCTGCATTATGGGGACCTGGTTTGGTCTCCATATCGAAGATTCCATCGCCAATACGCGCGCCATCGGCGCGGGAATGGGCGGGCTGCTCGGAGGCCCGGTTGTCGGCGGTCTGGTGGGGTTAACCGGCGGCCTGCACCGCTATTCGATGGGCGGTATGACGGCGCTGAGCTGCATGATCTCCACCATTGTCGAAGGGCTGCTCGGTGGTCTCGTCCACAGCTATATGATTAAGCGTGGTCGCCCGGATAAAGTGTTCAGTCCCTTTACCGCAGGGGCGATTACCTTCGTGGCGGAAATGGCGCAGATGGCGATCATTTTGCTGATTGCGCGCCCGTTTGACGATGCGTTACATCTGGTCAGCAGCATTGCCGCACCGATGATGGTCACCAATACCGTAGGCGCGGCGCTGTTTATGCGCATTCTGCTCGATAAACGCGCCATGTTCGAAAAATACACCTCGGCATTTTCTGCCACCGCCTTAAAAGTTGCGGCGTCGACGGAAGGGATCCTGCGGCAGGGATTCAACGAGGAGAACAGCATGAAGGTGGCGCAGGTGCTGTATAAAGAGCTGGATATCGGAGCTGTGGCGATTACCGATCGCGAAAAGCTGCTGGCGTTTACCGGCACCGGCGACGACCACCATCTGCCGGGCAAACCGATCTCATCGGCCTATACCCTGCGCGCTATTGAAACGGGTGAAGTGGTGTATGCCGACGGAAATGAAGTGCCGTACCGCTGTTCCCTGCATCCGCAGTGCAAACTCGGCTCTACGCTGGTCATTCCCCTGCGGGGCGAAAACCAGCGCGTTATGGGTACCATTAAGCTTTACGAAGCCAAAAATCGCCTGTTCAGCTCCATCAACCGCACGCTGGGGGAGGGGATCGCCCAGCTGCTTTCGGCGCAAATCCTGGCGGGGCAGTATGAACGGCAAAAAGCGCTGCTGACGCAGTCAGAAATTAAGCTCCTGCACGCTCAGGTGAATCCGCATTTCCTGTTTAACGCGCTCAACACGCTGAAGGCGGTGATCCGCCGCGACAGCGATCAGGCCGCGCAGCTGGTGCAATTTCTGTCGACCTTTTTCCGCAAAAACCTGAAGCGTCCCTCGGAGATCGTCACCCTCGCGGACGAGATTGAGCACGTAAACGCCTATCTGCAAATTGAAAAAGCGCGCTTTCAGTCACGTTTACAGGTGTCGTTATCCGTCCCGGACGAGCTGGCGTATCAGCATCTTCCGGCTTTTACCCTGCAACCGATTGTGGAGAACGCCATTAAGCATGGGACCTCGCAGTTGCTGGGAACCGGAGAGATTATGATTTCCGCTTCCCGTTTTAACCACCATCTGGTGCTGGATATTGAAGACAACGCGGGGCTGTATGAAGCTTCCGCGTCAGGCGGTCTGGGCATGAGCCTGGTGGATAAACGCCTGCGCGCCCATTTTGGCGATGACTGCGGTATCACCGTCGCCTGTGAGCCAGATCGCTATACCCGAATTACCTTACGATTGCCGCTGGAGGAGAACGCATGTTAAGAGTGCTGATTGTTGATGATGAGCCGTTAGCACGAGAAAACCTGCGTGTCCTGTTGCAGGAGCAGAGTGATATCGAGGTTGTGGGGGAATGTGCCAATGCCATCGAAGGCATCGGTGCGGTGCATAAACTGCGCCCGGACGTGCTATTCCTCGATATTCAGATGCCGCGCATCAGCGGGCTGGAGATGGTCGGCATGCTCGACCCGGAGCACCGTCCCTATATCGTCTTTCTGACGGCCTTTGATGAGTACGCGGTAAAGGCGTTTGAAGAGCACGCGTTTGATTATCTGCTGAAGCCGATTGAAGAGAAACGGCTTGAAAAGACCCTGACCCGTCTGCGCCAGGAGCGTACCGCGCAGGACGTGACGCTGCTGCCGGAGCATCAGCAGCCCCTGAAATTTATCCCCTGTACCGGGCACAGCCGGATTTACCTCCTGCAAATGGACGACGTTGCCTTTGTCAGCAGCCGTCTGAGCGGAGTATACGTCACCAGCGCTGAAGGCAACGAAGGCTTTACCGAGCTGACCCTACGCACGCTGGAGAGCCGCACGCCGCTGATCCGCTGCCATCGTCAGTATCTGGTGAACATGGCGCACCTGAAGGAGATCCGTCTGGAAGATAACGGCCAGGCCGAGCTGGTGTTACGTGCCGGGCAAACCGTTCCCGTCAGTCGTCGCTACCTGAAAAGTTTGAAAGAGGCGATAGGGCTGTAAAACTGGTACACTGCGCGCCATTGCATCATCGACATTCGAAGGCTCTATGCTAAGTAACGATATTCTTCGTAGCCTGCGCTACACCCTGAAAGCGAACAATAATGACATGGTGCGCATCCTTGCGCTCTCCGACATGGAATCCACGTCCGCCGGGTTCGACACCTGGATGACCAAAGAAGACGAAGAGGGTTTTGTTCGCTGCCCGGACATAATTCTGTCGGGCTTTCTGAACGGCCTGATCTACGACAAGCGCGGCAAAGATGAATCTGCGCCTGAGCTGGCGCTGGAGCGTCGGGTGAATAACAACACGGTGCTGAAAAAGCTGCGTATTGCTTTCTCCCTGAAAACTGACGACATTCTGGCGCTCATGACCGAGCAGAAATTTCGCGTGTCGATGCCGGAAATCACCGCCATGATGCGCGCGCCGGATCATAAGAATTATCGCGAGTGTGGGGATCAGTTTCTGCGTTATTTCCTGCGTGGGTTGACGCAGCGGGTGCATAACCAGAAGGGGTGATTTTAAGCCGGGCAAAAAAAAGCCGGAGATTATCTCCGGCTTTTTTGTTATTTCACCTGCTGACCCGGCTTCGCGCCTTCGTCAGGGCTTAACAGGAAGATATCTTTCCCGCCCGGGCCTGCGGCCATCACCATCCCCTCAGAGATGCCGAAGCGCATTTTGCGCGGCGCCAGGTTTGCCACCATCACGGTCTGACGACCAATCAGCACCTGCGGATCGGGATACGCGGAACGAATGCCGGAGAAGACGTTACGCTTCTCGCCGCCCAGATCCAGCGTCAGGCGCAGCAGTTTGTCAGAGCCTTCCACGAACTCCGCGTTTTCGATCAGCGCCACGCGCAGGTCGACTTTGGCGAAATCATCAAAGGTGATGGTCTCCTGAATCGGATCGTCTGCCAGCGGGCCGGTCACCGGTGCGGCAGCCGCTTTCACCTCTTCTTTGGATGCTTCCACCAGCGCATCAACCTGCTTCATCTCGATGCGGTTATACAGCGCCTTGAAGGTGTTCACCTTGTGGCCGAGCAGCGGCTGCTGGATAGCATCCCAGGTCAGTTCGGTGTTCAGGAATGCTTCCGCGCGGGCTGCCAGCTGCGGCAGAACCGGCTTCAGCCAGGTCATCAGCACGCGGAACATGTTCAGACCCATGGTGCAGATCGCCTGCAAGTCGGCGTCACGACCTTCCTGTTTCGCCACTACCCACGGCGCCTGCTCGTCCACATAGCGGTTGGCCACGTCTGCCAGCGCCATGATTTCGCGAATGGCTTTACCGAATTCACGGCTTTCCCAGGCCTCGCCAACCGCAGCGGCGGCGTCGGTGAAGGTTTTATACAGTTCAGGATCGGCCAGTTCGGCAGAGAGCACGCCGTCAAAGCGTTTGGCGATAAAACCTGCGTTACGGGACGCCAGGTTCACCACCTTGTTGACGATGTCCGCGTTCACGCGCTGCACGAAATCTTCCAGATTCAGGTCGATATCGTCGATGCGGGAAGAGAGCTTCGCGGTGTAGTAGTAGCGCAGGCTGTCTGCGTCAAAGTGGTTCAGCCAGGTGCTGGCCTTAATAAACGTCCCGCGAGATTTAGACATCTTCGCGCCGTTAACCGTTACGTAGCCATGTACGAACAGGTTGGTCGGCTTGCGGAAGTTGCTGCCTTCCAGCATTGCTGGCCAGAACAGGCTGTGGAAGTAAACGATGTCTTTACCGATGAAGTGGTACAGCTCGGCATCGGAATCTTTTTTCCAGTATTCGTCGAAGCTGACGGTGTCGCCGCGCTTGTCACACAGATTCTTGAACGACCCCATGTAGCCAATCGGCGCATCCAGCCAGACGTAGAAATATTTGCCCGGCGCGTTCGGGATTTCGAAGCCAAAGTAGGGCGCATCGCGGGAGATATCCCACTGTTGCAGACCGGATTCGAACCACTCCTGCATTTTGTTCGCGACCTGCTCCTGCAATGCACCGCTGCGGGTCCACGCCTTCAGCATTTCGCTGAACGACGGCAGGTCGAAGAAGAAGTGCTCGGAGTCACGCATCACCGGCGTCGCGCCGGAAACCACGGATTTCGGTTCGATAAGCTCGGTCGGGCTGTAGGTCGCGCCGCACACTTCGCAGTTATCGCCGTACTGGTCCGGGGATTTACATTTCGGACAGGTGCCTTTAACGAAACGGTCCGGCAGGAACATGCCTTTTTCCGGATCGTACAGCTGAGAGATGGTGCGGTTTTTAATGAAACCGTTCTCTTTCAGGCGGGTGTAGATCAGCTCTGACAGCTCGCGGTTTTCGTCGCTGTGCGTGGAGTGATAGTTGTCATAGCTGATGTCAAAGCCAGCAAAATCAGTCTGATGCTCCTGACTCATTTCGGCGATCATCTGTTCCGGGGAAATGCCCAGCTGCTGCGCTTTCAGCATGATCGGCGTGCCGTGGGCATCGTCCGCACAGATGAAGTTCACCTCGTGGCCGCGCATTCGCTGGTAACGGACCCAGACATCAGCCTGGATATGCTCCAGCATGTGGCCGAGGTGGATTGAGCCGTTGGCGTACGGCAGGGCGCACGTTACCAGAATTTTTTTCGCGACTTGAGTCATAGTAGGCATTACTTCTTTTAACTGTGAAAAGGGTTTTCGATATTACCAAAAGGGGCATTATTAAGTAAGCACAAACCGCGGCCTTTCAGGTAAACTTGTTTGTCTAAGGTCTTATTCACAAGAACAAAGGAGTCGGGATGAGTTCTCAATCCCAGGCCAAATCACCGGAAGCCTTACGAGCAATGGTCGCCGGGACGCTGGCTAATTTTCAGCATCCAACCCTGAAGCACAATCTCACGACGCTGAAAGCGCTTCATCACGTCGCATGGCTGGACGATACGCTGCACATCGAGCTACAGATGCCGTTCGTCTGGACCAGCGCCTTTGATGCCCTGAAAGAGCAAACCAGCTCTGAGCTGCTGCGCATTACTGGCGCAAAAGCAATTGACTGGAAGCTAAGCCACAGCATCGCCACGCTCAAGCGCGTGAAAAATCAGCCGGGCGTTAACGGCGTGAAGAACATCATCGCCGTCAGCTCTGGCAAGGGCGGGGTGGGTAAATCGTCGACCGCCGTGAACCTGGCGCTTGCGCTGGCGGCAGAAGGGGCGAAAGTCGGCATTCTGGATGCGGATATCTACGGCCCGTCCATTCCAAACATGCTGGGGGCGGAAAACCAGCGTCCAACCTCGCCGGACGGCACCCACATGGCGCCGATCGTAGCACACGGTCTGGCGAGCAACTCCATTGGATATCTGGTCACTGACGATAACGCAATGGTCTGGCGTGGCCCGATGGCCAGCAAGGCGCTGCTGCAAATGTTGCAGGAAACAATGTGGCCTGACCTCGATTATCTGGTGCTGGACATGCCGCCGGGCACCGGTGATATCCAGCTGACGCTGGCGCAGAACATTCCGGTTACCGGCGCCGTCGTGGTCACCACGCCGCAGGATATCGCGCTGATCGACGCCAAAAAAGGCATCGTCATGTTCGAGAAGGTGGAGGTGTCGGTACTGGGTATCGTCGAGAACATGAGCATGCACATTTGCAGCAACTGCGGGCACCATGAGCCTATCTTTGGTACCGGTGGCGCCGAAAAGCTGGCGGCGCAATACCACACGCAACTGCTGGGGCAACTGCCGCTGCATATCACACTGCGTGAAGATCTGGATAGCGGTAAGCCGACGGTGGTCAGCCGTCCGGATAGCGAATTCACGGAAATCTATCGTCAACTGGCGGGGCGCGTTGCGGCGCAGCTTTACTGGCAGGGCGAAGTCATTCCGGGTGAAATCGCCTTCCGCGCGGTGTAACGCCTCTGCGCGTTAGTGCCGGGTGGCGGCTTCGCCTTACCCGGCCTACCTCGATTTTGTCGGTCAGGTAAGCGTAGCGCCACCTGACTTTACCCAAGCCGATAGTGCATCAAATAATACTCTCCGTCCGGAGAATCTCCCGTCGCCTCAATGTGCCAGCCGTGGCGCTGGTAAAACGCAACCGCCCGCTCATTCTTCACCAGACACTTGAGTGAACCCGTGCTGGTAAACGTCTTCTGTACCTGTTCCAGTAACAAATGACCCACTCCCAGGCTCTGATACTGCGGATCGACAAACAGGTTGTGCAGAAAATTATCGTTCGTCCAGACTGAGGCAAAGCCAAGTCGGTGCCCATCCTGCTCCGCCACCCAAATCTCTTCGTCCAGGGTTGCCGCGTCAAAATCTTCAAGCTGCCACGCAGAACTGTCCAGCCACGGCCAGGCTTCACGCCGAGCGTGGAGGAAGAGCGTGCGCAGGAAAGGGCGATCACTCTCCTGCCACGGACGGATTAGGATCGTATCAGCGGTGATAGAAGATATCTCCGTTATAGGCTTTGTAGATTTTGCCATCGGCATCGCCAATCAGAACATAATTTTCACCCATGTAGGTCCAGTGTGTGCCGGCATCGGGCGCAGGAAGGTTACGCAACTGGTACTGTTTGATGGTGTACTCGGGCGTCTGATACTGCGCGGGCGCGGTGTCGCCAATTTTGAACTTCGTAAAATCGGCAATAAACTCTTGTTCTTCATAGGCCTTGATGCCGGAAGGCGCTGTCGACGCTTGCGGTGCAGCGTGCGCGGCCCCCGCCAGTGACACTAATACACCCAGAAGCAACAATTTACGCTTAGCCATTTTTTCTCCAGTCATATCGTTACTGATACTTTTTGTGTGCAGATCCGTAAACGGATGGCAGACAGTTCATTTTAAGTATCCTCACAGGGTGAGTTTGCAAAAAATGTAACAAAAGCGCACGGTTTTGTGTAGTCGCAACCGGCATTAAATATTTCTTCGATGAATAAATATTGGCTTATGCAGATAACATAATTATTGGTTTATTAATTAATTCTGAAAAAACATTTTCAAAGCAAATTTACAAAGATCCAGGCATGCATTAAACGAATAGAACATTTAAGATTGCCCGAAACCCTCTTTCCTAACCCGTAAGTCAGACGATGCAGGGCTGTTAAAGCCAGGCCGCAGGGATGCTGTGGTTTTTTAAATATTACTGCCATCACTGTTAATTAATTTGACAGTAAAGGATTGTTTTAGAATGGAAATCACCATTTCATTACGTATTCGATAATCAATACTATAAAAAGATATTTTTACTCAATGAAAAACACAACAGTCTTTTCGATATTGTTTTTAATTATTACGCCGTTATCTGGCTGCGTATTTTCACCGGGTCAGCATCTGGATCTTGCTGGAAAACAGGTCATGACCACAGAAGATGCAAACGATCGTCTGGAGAAACGGATTGATGTTTATCCTCTTACGCCTTCGTTAATTGAAAAATTGCGGCCATCGGTCCTGAAATCTCAGGCAAATCCTAAGCTGGATGAACAGGTCAAAAGCTGGGAATACCGTATCGGCGTTGGGGATATTTTGACCGTCACCGTCTGGGATCACCCTGAACTGACAACTCCGGCGGGGCAGTATCGTAGCGCCAGTGACACCGGTAACTGGGTTAATGCCGACGGTACACTTTTCTATCCTTATGTCGGTAAATTGCAGGTGGCAGGCAAAACGGTCGCACGGGTACGCGAGGAGATCACGGCCCGGCTGAACAATGTCATTGAAAGCCCGCAGGTGGACGTCAGCGTCGCCTCTTTCCGCTCGCAAAAAGCCTATGTGACGGGCGAGGTGGTGAAGTCGGGGCAGCAGGCGATCACCAATATCCCGTTAACGGTGATGGATGCCGTTAACGCCGCAGGGGGGCTCTCTGCCGACGCGGACTGGCGCAATGTCGTGCTGACGCATAATGGGAAGGATACGCGCCTCTCGCTGTATGCGCTGATGCAGCATGGCGATCTCACCCAAAATAAGCTGCTCTATCCCGGCGATATTCTGTTTGTCCCCCGTAACGATGCGCTGAAAGTGTTCGTCATGGGCGAGGTCGTTAAACAGAGCACGCTGAAAATGGATCGCAGCGGCATGACCCTGGCCGAAGCGCTGGGCAATGCGGGTGGGCTGAACCAGAATATGGCCGATGCCACCGGCATTTTTGTCATTCGTTCGCTGCCGAAAAGCGAGCGTTCAGAGAAAATCGCCAACATCTACCAGCTCAATGCTCAGGACGCATCAGCCATGGTGTTAGGCACCGAGTTTCAGCTTGAGCCTTATGACATTGTCT
The DNA here is from genome assembly GCF_048283985.1 of Enterobacter cloacae complex sp. 6730903. Taxonomy (NCBI): domain Bacteria; kingdom Pseudomonadati; phylum Pseudomonadota; class Gammaproteobacteria; order Enterobacterales; family Enterobacteriaceae; genus Enterobacter; species Enterobacter cloacae complex sp. 6730903. The sequence goes on from NZ_JBLVXX010000018.1 coordinate 73,763, forward strand.
ATGTCACCACTGCACCACTGTCCCGCTGGAATCGCGTGATATCACAGCTTGTTCCGACTATCAGCGGGGTGCATGACCTTACCGAAACGGTTCGTTACATCAGATCGTGGCCGCAATAATGTTCAAATCAATACTCGTGGTTTGCACCGGAAATGTCTGCCGTTCTCCGATTGGGGAGCGGCTTTTACGCCAGCACCTGCCCGACAGACATATCGCCTCGGCGGGGATATACGGGCTTGAGGGGCGCCCGGCGGATGACAGCGCCCAGGACGTGGCCTGGCGGCATGGGATCTCCCTCGACGGTCATGTGGCGCGCCGGCTGACACGCAATCTGATGCAGGAATCCGATCTTATCCTGGTGATGGAGCCGGAACATCTTCGCTTCATTGCGGCCATGGCGCCGGAGAGCAGGGGAAAGTCGCTGCTTTTTGGGCAATGGCTGGAGCCGCAGGATATCCCCGATCCCTACCGTAAAAGCCGGGAGGCGTTTGAATATGTATTCGGGTTATTGGGTAAAGCCAGCCAGGAATGGGCACGTCGTTTAGGTCAGAAAGGAATGAAGCAATAATGTCGTCTTACACAACAGACAATTATGGTGCAGCGGCACCGCAACAACATGAAGTCGATCTCGTTCGTTTGCTCGTCGAGATGATCGACCACCGCACGATGATTCTGTGCGTGACGTTCCTGTTCACCCTATGCGCCGGTCTCTATGCCTGGGTTACGCCCCCTGTTTATCAGGCGGATGCCATGGTGCAAATAGAAAGCAGACAGGATAACAGCCTGCTCAAAGGTTTGAGCCAGCTGGGCACCGATGTTTCGCCGGATGTTGCCCCTGAAATTTTACTGCTGAAATCACGCATGATCCTCGGCGAGACCGTTGACAAATTAGGCCTGACGCAGCAGGCAAAGCCGCGCGTTTTGCCTGTTGTGGGACGTCTCTGGCAGCGCCTGCAAGGGCGTGAGCAGGGCAAAATCACGTTAGGCGAACTCCAGATCCCGCAGGTGGAAGGCAACGCGCAAGAGCTTACGCTGACCGTACAGGAAGCGGGAAAATATCACCTGACGGGCGAAAACATTGAGGCAGAGGGTCGGGTTGGGAAAACGCTGGTTACGCAAGGGATCGTTCTGCTGGTGACGTCGATTGAGGCTGAGCCAGGCACGCAATTTTCGCTTAAGTCGTTGACGCGGCTTGAGACGATCAACGCGCTGAAGAAGCGTCTCACGGTTGCGGAGTCGGAGAAACAGAGCGGTATCGTGACCTTAACCCTGACGGGCGAAGATCCTGACAACATCGCCCGGGTGCTGAATGCGATTGCTGACAATTATCTCCAGCAAAATATCGCGCGCCAGGAGGCTCAGGATTCTCGTAGTCTGGCTTTTTTACAGGCGCAGTTGCCGAAAATCAGAGCGGATCTGGATCAGGCTGAAGCGAGGCTGAATACCTACAGGGCGCAGCGCGACTCGGTGGACCTGTCTTTAGAGGCAAAATCCGTGCTGGATCAGGTTGTTAACGTGGAGAATCAGCTAAATGAACTGACGTTCCGGGAGGCAGAGATCTCCCAGCTCTTTAAAAAGAGTCACCCGACCTATCGTGCATTGCATGAAAAGAGACAGACCCTTGAGCGGGAACGGGATCGTCTGAATAACCGTGTGTCAGCTATGCCCTCCACGCAGCAGGAGATTTTACGCCTGAGCCGCGATGTTGAGTCGGGCCGCACGATTTATTTACAGCTATTGACGCGTCAGCAGGAGCTTAATATTTCCCGCTCCAGCGCGGTCGGGAACGTGAGGATCATTGATGAGGCGGTTACGCTGCCGGACCCGATAAAGCCGCGTAAAGCGTTAATCATCGTTCTTGGTGCGCTCTTCGGGCTAATGTTCTCAATGGGGACCGTGCTGGTACGTCAGGCGTTCAAACGTGGGATCACGCTTTCCGAACAGCTGGAAGCGCAGGGGATGCCGGTTCTGGCTACGTTGCCACGTTCACAGTGGCTGTGGAGTAAAACGCAGTTGCGCAGAAAAAATCCGTTTTCTCGTAGCTGGAAACACAAGACCTCGGATGTGCCTTTCCTGCCCGTCGATCGCCCTGCTGATATGTTTGTTGAGGCGGTACGCGGGCTGCGGACCAGTCTGCATTTCACCATGATGGAGGCTGAGAACCGCATTGTGATGATTTCTGGCCCCACGCAGGACTGCGGAAAAACGCTGGTGGCGACGAATCTGGCGGCCATCGCCGGGCAGAGCGGTCAGCGGGTGCTGTTTATTGATGCGGATATGCGCCAGGGCTATGTTCATAATATTTTTGGCCTGGAGAACCGCCACGGATTGTCCTGCCTGCTCGAAGGGAAACGCGACTTAGCGGAGGTCATTCAGCATGCTGAAAAAGCGGGGATTGACGTCATCACCTGCGGACCGGAACCCCTGCGCCCGTTAGAATTGCTGTTAAGCGAACGATTCCTTTCCGTCATGTCCTGGGTTAACGCGCAATATGACATCGTCATCATTGACACACCGCCGGTCCTGGCCGTCACCGATGCCGCGCTGGTCGCCAGAGCCGCCGGAACAACGCTAATGGTTGCCCGTTTCGATAAAACCAGCGTGAAAGAGATGGAGAATACCGTTAAACGGCTACAGCTCGTTGGCGTGAAGGTCAGCGGCACAATCCTCAACGATATTGTTAAATCCGCAGCGCTGTATTACAGCTCGGGGTACAGCCAGTATGAATACGTTTATGCTTCGAGGAAAAAAGGGGAAAGGCGTTAGCGCGGGAAAAACAATCCCTCTCCCGGGTGGGAGAGGGATAAGCATTACTTCGCCATCACTTCCTGCGCGGTACGCTCAACCAGAGACAGCAGGACTTTTACGTCCTCCAGCGTTACGGTTGGGTTCAGCAGGGTCAGCTTCAGGCAGGTGATACCGTTATGCTCGGTCACACCGACGTTTGCACGGCCAGACTCCAGCAGCGCATCGCCAATTTTCTGGTTCAGCAGGGCAATACCGGCGTCATCCATCTGCGCCTGCGGACGGAAGCGGAACAGTACGCTTGCCAGCTGGGGTTGCATTACCAGTTCCAGAGCAGACTGCTCTTTCACGTAAGCCGCAACCTGCTGCGCCAGCGTCACGCCGTGATCGATGATTGCCGCGTATTGCTCCTGACCCAGCGCTTCCAGGCTCATCCACAGTTTCAGCGCGTCGAAACGGCGCGTGGTTTGCAGAGATTTGGAGACCAGGTTAGGTACACCCGCTTCTTCATCGAACTCAGAGTTAAGATAGGCCGCCTGATAGCGCATCAGCTCATAGTGACGCGCTTCTTTCAACAGGAACGCGCCGCAGCTGATGGTCTGGAAGAACTGCTTGTGGAAGTCCAGGGTGACGGAATCCACCAGCTCGATACCGTCCAGGTAGTGACGATACTGCTCAGACATCAGCAGCGCGCCGCCCCAGGCCGCATCAACGTGCACCCAGATATTGTGTTTTGCAGCCAGCTCAGCAATCGCACGCAGTGGATCGATAGCACCCGCATCGGTCGTACCGGCCGTGGCCACAATCGCCAGGATCTGCTCGCCGTTCGCGTTGCACTGTTCGATTTTCGCCGCCAGATCGGTGAGATCCATGCGGGAAAATTCGTCCGTTTTCACCTGCACCACGGACTGGTAGCCCAGACCCATCAGCGCCATGTTTTTCTGCACGGAGAAGTGGGCGTTTTCAGAGCACAGCACGCGAATTTTGCGCAGATCGCCCACCAGACCATCCTGCTGAACCGAGTGGCCCTGACGCGCAAAGAACGCGTCACGCGCCAGCATCAGCCCCATCAGGTTACTCTGGGTGCCGCCGCTGGTGAAGACGCCTGCGTCGCCAGCCTGATAACCCACGCGGGTACGCAGCCATTCGATCAGCTTGATCTCGATGATGGTTGCGGACGGGCTTTGATCCCAGGAGTCCATACTCTGGTTGGTGGCGTTAATCAGCACTTCCGCCGCCTGGCTAACTACCAGGCTTGGGCAGTGCAGGTGCGCCACGCACTGCGGGTGATGAACGGACAAACTGTCTTTCAGGAAGAACTCCACGGCGCGTTCAATCGCCGCTTCGTTGCCCAGCCCTTTCGGGTTGAAATCCAGCTTAATACGGTCGCGCAGCTCCGCGACCGTTTTGCCCTGGTACATCTCAGGCTGTTTCAGCCACTGCATCACAGCCTGAGTGCTTTGTTCAATCGCCTGCTGGTAAGCGTCAATGCTCTGCGCAGAGGAGAACAAAATTGGGTTTGAATCAGACATCGTATTCAACAACTCCGGTTACGCCGGGCTAACGCCCGCAGCAAGCAGTGCCTGCTCGAATTTATCCAGGAAGACTTTCAGCTCGTCATCGCTGATCAGCAGAGAAGGCAGCAGACGCAGAACGATACCGTTACGGCCGCCACGCTCCAGAATCAGGCCCGCTTCGAAGCATTTTTTCTGGATCAGTGCAGACAGCTCGCCATCGCCCGGGAAGCAACCCATGTGGTCGGCCGCTTCATGTGGCTTAACGATTTCAATACCGATCATCATGCCCAGACCGCGAACGTGGCCGATCACCGGATAGCGTTTCGCCATCTCTTTCAGCTGGCCTTTCAGCCATTCGCCCTGTGCAGCTACTTTGCCCGCGATGTTCTGGTCTTTCAGGATCTTCAGCGTCGTCAGACCGGTTGCCATCGCCAGCTGGTTGCCGCGGAAAGTACCGGTATGGTGACCTGGCGCCCATGCATCGAACTGCTTTTTGATACCGAGCACGGCCAGCGGCAGACCGCCACCAACTGCTTTAGACATCACGATGATGTCTGGCTCAATGCCAGCGTGTTCGAAGGCAAAGAATTTACCGGTACGGGCAAAGCCAGCCTGGACTTCGTCGAGGATCAGCAGGATACCGTGTTCCTGAGTGACTTTACGGATGCGCTGCAACCACTCAACAGGTGCCGGGTTCACGCCACCTTCACCCTGAACGGCTTCGAGGATCACCGCGGCAGGTTTACGCACGCCGCTTTCGACGTCGTTAATCAGATTTTCGAAGTAGTAGGTCAGCGCCTTCACGCCCGCTTCACCACCGATACCCAGTGGGCAACGGTACTCGTGTGGGTAAGGCATGAACTGGACTTCTGGCATCATACCGTCAACCGCTTCTTTCGGAGACAGGTTGCCGGTGACGGACAGTGCGCCGTGGGTCATACCGTGGTAACCACCAGAGAAACTGATGATACCGCTACGACCGGTTACTTTTTTTGCCAGCTTCAGCGCCGCTTCAACGGCGTCAGCCCCGGACGGGCCAGTGAATTGCAGGCAGTACTCTTTGCCCTGACCAGGCAACAGAGAGAGAAGGTATTCTGAAAACGCGTCTTTCAACGGCGTGGTCAGATCCAGGGTATGTAACGGCAAGCCGCTGGTAATGACATTTTGGATGCTTTTCAGCACATCAGGATGATTGTGGCCAAGCGCGAGGGTGCCTGCGCCAGCTAAACAGTCAAGGTATTCTTTATTATCTGCATCGGTGATCCACACGCCTTCTGCTTTCGTGATCGCTAAAGGCAGTTTGCGCGGATAACTCCTGACGTTAGATTCAAATTCGGCCTGACGGGCCAGATAGGTTTCGTTGCTTTTGTGGGCATCTACGGTGTCAATACGGACTTTATCCGTCATCATATCACTCCTACAACCGCCGCTTCGTTATGAGCCACGATTGAATAAAAAGTTAAAAAACAGATGGGGCCTGAAAAAAACGCCGCCAATATAGAGCCTTTTGTCACCGGGCTCAATGGTTAATTTGTTTACTGTTTTGTGACACAGGGCACAGGGCAGGGAAGAACGCCGTTTGTATAGGGAAGATTGCACTTTATACTAAATAAAAACAGCAGCTTACGTATGTTTTGTCAGCATTGTAAAATCAGACAAAAGAGTGTGGCATATCGTGCGATTGGCAAGCGAAAAGGAGGCGGAGCGCCTCCTTACGCTGTTTATTTCTGACTAACGCGTAAAACGCCGTGTTCGCGTCCCTTCGTTTTATTCCACGATGCGTCCGAAATACCGTTTTCATCCAGGCTTAGCGATATCACAAAACCGTTACCACGGATCTCATAGAAATTCGCATTCAGACGTTTCACGCTGGCTTTCTTGCCGTTAACGGTAGCGCTAAAAAAGCCGTTAGAAAGCGTGGCGTTAACCGTGTCCGACGAGAACGAGGCTTCACGCAGGGGATCGTGAATGGATGTCGCTGGTTCGTGTTGTGCCGCGTTTTCCGCTTTGGTTTTGCTGATATCGCAAGAGCCATCGCCAGCGCTAATTTGCGTGCATCCCGAACGCTCTAATTGAGCACGATAATGGGCGTTTATGGCGTGCGCAGGCGAGACACAACCTGCAAGCACGGCAGTACTTATGACTAACATCACTAATTTTTTCATTTTATCGCCTTATAAACGACACAAATAATAAGAAACGTACATGATGCCGATCCATATCCCGACCGAAATGAGCATCAGGTACAGGGCAGCTGAAATAAAAATGTGCTTGAGCATGCTCTATTTAATTAATAAAAGGGTAATGTCGAATATTTGTTAAGTTATACATCTCATATTATGGAGGTTTTAGGTATTTTATTTAAAAGCCAATACCGATGCCTGCACCCATAGCAAGATCGCTGTTTGTAGAATCACTTATACCCGCCTTGATTACAGCGTGATCGCCTGCGTGGAAAGATGCTCCTACGCTGATAGCTTGCTCATTTTTAAATGAACCCACACCGGCAGAGAACATGACAGACTGCTCTTTCTCAACTTGTGGCATGGAAGCGATAGCGATAGCAGAGGCAACACCGCCACGCGCTTCTTTCTTGTTATCATCAACTTCATTTTTCAGGTTTTTGAATTGAGCATTGCTTGAAGATTGTGCTTGTGCGAATGCATGTTGAGCGGCTTTCAGATCAGCAGCTTGCGCCGCCGTTTGAGTATTGAGCAATTTAACTTTGTTGATAGTGGTTGTATCAACTTCTTTCTTCGTGATGGTGGTTGTTACGCCGTTTTTACCGTCTTTTCCATCGGCACCGTTAGTGCCTGCTACACCCTGAATACCCTGGATGCCTTGCATCCCTTGAGCACCAGTAGCGCCTACATCACCTTTTGCACCATCTTTACCATCTTTACCATCTTTCGGCACAGGCGCATTCTCAAGTGCAGTGATACGGGTATCGTTAATACTGATTAACCCGCTATTGATACGTGTTTGATCTGCCACAGCAGCAATATTTTTTGCATTGTTGTCTGCGGTGATTTGAGTATTACCAGCAGCAGCTAACGCAGTATGAGCGGTGCTATCGGCATCATTAGCGGTGGTTTGTGCGGTGCTAATGCCAGCGCTTAACAACGTTTTGTTAGCTTGCAGATCTGCATTGATGTTATTCACATCAGTAATCGTCTGGTTCAGTAATGACGTATTACCCGCAACGTTAGTATTAGTGGAATCAATAGAGGCTTGCAGATTGTCACGATCGCCTTGCAGGTTGTGAATCTGGATATCCTGGCGATTATTATCACCCTCAATAACATCTAAATCATAGACACGGTTATCTGTACCATTCAGGTGATAACCAGAAGCAGGGTTGTTTTCATCATAAAGAACAGCAGAAGCAGCGTTAACACTACTAACGATACTAGCAAACAGAGCACCAATGACAGCAATGGCTGATTTATTTACAGATTTCATTTTAAAGGCTCACATTATTAGAAAGATTAAATAACACTAGCGTTAAGCTTACGTTTGGTTGAGCAGAGCAAAACGGGTAAGTTTAAGTATTTAAGGTTTTGTAAAGTTATTTATATTTATTTAATTTCATTGCTGAACTATAGTAATTTTGCACCTAAAAATATTGATTTAAATCAAGTTTTCTTTGAATGGACAAAAGAGGGTTAATATACTTA